>DASPMP010000251.1:0-10208 GCA_035626995.1 Gemmatimonadaceae bacterium | reverse complement strand
TGGCCGTAAGCTCTTGGCCGTAAGCTCTTGGCCGTAAGCTCTTGGCCGTAAGCTCTTGGCCGTAAGCCTTACAATCCCCGACTAGGCCTGCCAAGCACCCGATTTCCCGGCGTGAGCTTCCCAAGAATACGCGGACCTTTCGCCCCTGTCGCCGTCGGCACGTTCCCCGATACACGCTGGATGAACAGCCGAGCGAGCAGCGCAAACGCGACGGCTTCCTTGGCCTCGCCATCCATGAACAGCTCATCGAACTGACGCACCTTCTTCGGCGCAACCTGCTGCTCGATCAGGTCCACCAGCGTCTCGTTCTTCGCCCCGCCGCCGGAAATGATCACTTCCTGCACCGGCTCCGGCATGAAGCGTCGATACGCATCCGCGATGCTGCGCGCCGTCAACGCGGTCGCCGTTGCAATGATGTCCTCGTCAGTGCATCCGCTGCGTCCCGCGCGACATTTCTCGATGAGGCTCGTGACGTACGCCGGATTGAACAGCTCGCGTCCCGTCGACTTGGGTGGGGGCGTGAGGAAATAGGGATGCTTGAGCAGCTCGTCGAGCACCGATGCCACCGGTAGCCCGCGTGCGGCAAGCTCGCCGTCGCGGTCATACCGCAGGTCGGGACGCAGGGTTCGCACGACGGCGTCGAGCACGCCCACTCCGGGCCCCGTGTCGAACGCACGCATGGCGCTGAGCTCACCGCCCGGCGGCACCACCGTCACGTTGCCGATGCCACCGATGTTCTGGAGGGCGCGCCACGAGTTCCCGGCGAAGAGCAGCGAATCGGCAATGGGAACCAATGGCGCGCCCTGTCCTCCGGCAGCGACGTCCGCGACGCGAAAATCGCTGATGACGTCGATCCCCACACGTTCGGCGATTACCGCCGGCTCGCCGATCTGCCAGGTGGAGTGCGGCGCCTCGTGCCACAGCGTCTGTCCGTGGGAGCCGATCGCGCGTACCTGGTCGCGGGGCACGCCGGATTCAGCAAGCACCGCGTTGGCTGCCGTCGCCAGCCAGGCGCCGAGGTCGAACTCGAGACGGCAGTACTCCTGCGCCGATCCCTTCTGCATCGCGGCGAGCAACCGGTCGCGCTGTTCCTGGGTGTATTCAAGCACCGAGAAGGCCAGCAGCTCGAAATCGAGCGCCGCGCCCTGGCTGGTGTCGCGCGCTTCCTGAATGGAGCCGGGCTCCGAGAAGCGCACGAGGCAGGCACTGATCCCGTCCAGCGACGTACCGGACATGAGCCCGATGTACGCTTCCTGGCGACTCATTGCGGTACCGGCGGTGGTGTACGGCCGATGACCTTCCTGATGACGCCACCTGCCGCCGTCAGTTCCCGTTCGGCGGCTTCGCGGGGGAGCTTGCGATAGTGCATGACGATGGCGGTCTTCACGACGCCGCCGGCGCGCTCGATCAGCGCACGCGCCTCGTCGCGGTCCACGTCGCAGACCTCCATCACGATCCGGCTGCTGCGATCGCGCAACTTCGCGTTGGTCGCGCGCAGGTCCACCATGAGGTTGCCGAAGGTCTTCCCCATGCGGATCATGGCACCGGTGGTGATCATGTTCAGGATGAGCTTCGTCGCGGTTCCCGCTTTCATGCGCGTCGATCCGGTGACCACCTCGGGACCGGTGATGGCGACGATGGCGATGTCCGCAGCGTCGAGTGTCGCTTGCGGCGGCGGCGAGCAGGCGACGATGGCCGTCGTTGCCCCCACCGAGCGCGCATGCTCCAGCGCGCGCCGGACATATGGCGTCGTTCCCGAGGCCGCGATCCCGACGACGAAATCACCCGCACCCACTTTCCGCTCTTCGAGGTCCTTCACCGCGTTCTCCACGGTATCCTCGGCGCCCTCCTGGGAGCGCAGGAGCGCTGCGTAGCCGCCGGCGATGATTCCCTGCACCATCTCCGGGTCGGTGCCATAGGTGGGTGGCATCTCGGAGGCATCGAGCACGCCGAGGCGGCCAGAGGTGCCAGCGCCAACGTAGATGAGACGCCGACCCGCGCGGAAAGCACGCTCAGCGGCCTCCATGGCGCGCGCGATGGGTTCCCGCTGGCCGTGCACCGCCTCAGGGATCGCGCGGTCTTCGGCGGCGATGAGATCGACGATTTCCAGCGGAGAAGCCAGGTCGATGTCCGCGGTGCGCGGATTGCGCTGCTCGGTGACCCGCGGATCGAGCGCTGCCGTTTTTTTGCTCGAGGCCAATGGAAACTCTGGAATGAGTGCCGGGTTCAACTGGACGACGGGACCCAGGGCTGGGCTAACTTACCGGGCAGTACCCCGCACTGCCAACGCATGTCGGAGGGCAATTCGTGAGCGGACGCGTCCTACTCGCCGCTGTGCTGTCGCTGGTGACCAGCTCGGCGCAGGCACAGATCATCGATTCACGCGTAGTCGGCAGCGGTGAGCCGATCGCGTTTACGTCGCTGTCCATCGGCTGGTTCACGCACAGCGGGCTGTGCGATCCGGACTCGGATTCCTGCTGGGACTTTGGCGGGGCGCCGCAATTCCGTGCGACGCTGGAAATGCCGATGGGACGCGGCGCATCGATCGGTGTTGCCGGCACGACCTCGCGTGTCCCACTCGTTTACGTGGGCAACGTGCTGAGCTCATGCAGCCGATGCGATGCGGACGCGAATGTCAGCCAGGTCATGGCGATGCTGCACATGGGCGGATCCGGACGCGGCTTCCAGCAGGTGATCGACCTCAGCGCCGGCATGACGATATTCTCGAACTTCCAGACGCTCGACGGATCGCGCTTGCCGCCTGACAAGGCAACGACATCGTTCAACTTTGCGGTCGGTTACGGATTCGGGTACGGGCTCACCGACCGGCTGCAGATCATGCTCGTTCAGGATTACGGTCTCGTGATTCACAAGCGCGTCCCCGGCGACGCCACCAATACGGCGAACCAGGCGACTACGCGCATCGGCGCGCGCTATGGACTGGGCTCGCGCGGACGCGGATTCTGAGCATAGTGATGCGCATGCGCCTCGCGATTCCATTCGCCACCCTGCTCTTCTCGGCGTGTTCGACGAACCCGCCGTCGCCGGTTGTCCGGATTCCGTCGACGTGGCCGCACCAGCAGCGCGTGGCCGAAGTGCGTGCGGAGCACGCGATGGTCGCGTCCGATGCGCCGCTGGCGAGCCGCGCTGGTGTCGAAGTCCTGCGTGCGGGGGGGAACGCGGTGGACGCAGCCGTCGCGACAGGCTTCGCGCTGGCGGTGGTGTACCCTGAGGCCGGCAACCTCGGGGGGGGCGGCTTCACCGTCGTGCGCATGGCAGACGGCCGAGTGGCGGCCATCGATTATCGCGAGATGGCGCCGCTGGCGGCGACGCGCGACATGTATGCGAACGACACGACGGACGCGAGCGTCGTGGGGCCACTGGCGTCTGGTGTTCCGGGGAGCGTGGCCGGAATGGTGGAAACGCACGCGCGCTTTGGACGCCTGCCGCTGGCCGTGGTTCTCGCTCCCGCGATTCGGCTGGCGGACGAAGGCTTCGTCGTTGATTCGCTGCTGGGTCGGTCGCTGCGACAGTACGCGTCCCTCATCGGCCGGTTCGAAGGGGGCAAGGTCTTCCTTCCCGGCGGCGAGCCGCTGGCGCGCGGCGCACTGCTGAAGCAGCCGGCGCTCGCGCGAACGTTACGCGCGATTGCCGCGGAAGGGGCGGCCGCGTTCTACACCGGCTCGATTTCCGGGGACGTCGCGTCGGACCTGCGCGCCGCGGGGAGCATCATCACGGCCGAAGACCTCGCGCGGTACGAGGTGGAATGGCGCGAGCCGCTGCGCGCGACATATCGCGGCCACACGCTGATCACGATGCCTCCGCCGTCGTCCGGCGTGACGATGGTCCAGGCGCTGAACATTCTCGAAGGGTTTGCGCCGTTGCCGCCGTACGGCAGCGCGCGACATAGTCATCTGGTGGCGTCGGCGATGCAGCGCGCCTTCGTCGACCGGAATGCGCAGCTCGCGGATCCGGCCTTCGCGTCCGTCCCGACCGAGCGGCTGGCGGACAAGAGCTACGCGGCGCGCCTGCGCGCATCCATTCGCGATCGCGCGACGGCCACGCAGGCGCTGGCGTCTCCCGTGGAGGGGCAGCACACGACGCATTACTCCGTGGCGGACGCGGAAGGAAACGTCGTCTCGACCACGACGACGATCAACGACCTGTACGGCTCGGGCGTGTACCTGCCGACCGTGGGCATCTTCATGAACGACGAGATGGACGACTTCGCGGCGAACCCCGGAAAGCCCAACCTGTTTGGCCTGGTCCAGGGAGAGCAGAACGCCATACAGCCCGGGAAGCGGATGCTGAGCTCCATGCTTCCCACCGTCGTTCTCGATCGCGCGGGACGACCGCTGTTGATCGTCGGCGCGCGCGGTGGTCCGCGGATCGTGACGAGCGTGTTGCAGACCATCGTGAACGTGGTCGATCACCGGATGTCGCTCGCGGACGCGATCAATGCGCCGCGCATCCATCACCAGGCGCTGCCGGACACGATCCGTTACGAGCGGAACGGATTCACGCGCGCCTTTCTCGACTCACTCGGCGCGCTCGGCTACGGCACGGCCGAGATCGGGAACATCGGATCGGTGAACGGGATCATGCGATCCGGCGATCACTGGGTGGGATACTCCGATCCGAGGTCTGGGGGACGGCCGGCGGGATACTGACCGCTTGTCGGCCTGTCGGCTTGTCGGCTTGTCGGCTTGTCGGCTTGTCGGCTTGTCGGCTTGTCGGCGATGCAGAAAGGGCCCGCCGCGAAATCGCGACGGGCCCTTTCTGCAAGACAGGCTGTCAAGCTGACGAGCTGAAAAGCCATGCCTTCTAGGTCGTAATCGTCACCGCGTCGCTCAGGGTCACGACGAAGTTGCCACCGGCACGGACGCAGCCTTCGTAGTTCGCCGTCGCGGCAGCGGTCGCGGCACCGGCCGCAGCACCAGCCGCAGCGCCGATCACCGTCGACTTCGTGTTCTTGCCAAGCACCTGGCCGGCGATGGCGCCGATCGCGGCGCCGCCAACCACCTTCTGCACGTCCTTGCTCTTCGGCTGGTTGCGGACGCGCTCCACCGGAAGGCTCGCCACCGAACCGTTGATGTTATAGCTCTTGCCGCTGAACGCCACGCGATCCACCGAGAACTCCATCTCGATCGGATCATTCACGTTCTCGCTGCGATTGAGCTTCGTCACCGTCAGCGTGACCGTTGCGCCCGCAGGAATGGTCGCGCCATTCGAGCCGACGACCGCTTCGTTGACCGTCGCCTGGAAGGTGTCGCCCACCTTGTGGGTGTTGGTGCAGAGATCCGAGTTGGCGCGAACGTTCAGCGCGCTGCCTGCGGCGATGGAGCCGGAACGCGACGCCGTGCCGGTGCCGGCGGTCTTCGTGTTGCCGCTGGCCGTCTTCGTCGGCGTTGACGTCTTCGTGCCACTCGGCGTCGGCGTGCGAGCAGGCGTTGCTGACTTCGTCGGCGTCGACGCACCACCAGACGGCGCCGCCGGTACGTCAGTCAGCTGCGGCTGAGCGGCGGTGTCCGTCCCCGCGAGCGCGAGGTCGCGATTGAGCATCGTGTCCGCTGCAAGCGCACTGTCAGCGTTGCTGTCGTTTCCTGAGCACGCGGCGATGAAGGCCACGGCGAGGATCGGTATGAGCCGCCCCGTATATTTGGTCATGCTGGGTCCCCTGGGAAGAATTGGTAAACTTCGGTTTAATACCGACTTAGCTTCGATTCGTGGCGCTTTGATCGTACGCGGCAAAACCAAGCAAGACAAGGGCCGCTGATGCGCTCGCTTTGGCGCCTCGTTCCATACTTCCGGCCCTATAGAAAAACATTCCTGCTCGGGCTGCTGCTGACGGTTGTATCCTCGGCGGTCGCGAGTGTTCCTCCATGGCTGCTCCAGTATGCCGTGGATGGCATGCGTGAAGACGCGCCGCTCAGGGAAATCGTCATTCTCGCGCTCTGGATGGTGGGCCTCGCCGTCATCGCGGGCGCCATGCGATACGGCATGCGGGAGTACCTGAATGGCCTGAGCCGGCGAATCGAATACGACCTCCGGAACGACCTGTTCGCGTGTCTCACCAGCCTCGACGCGACGTTCTATGGCCGGAACCGCACGGGCGACTTGATGGCCCGCGTCACCAATGACCTGAGCGCGGTTCGCATGGCGTCCGGTCCCGCGATCATGTACCTCGCGAGCACGTTGTTCGGCGCGGTGTTCTCCCTCTGGTTCATGGTGCGCATCGACCTTCGGCTCACGGGGCTCGCGCTCGCTCCGATGGTCTTTCTTCCCTTTGCCGCGACGTTCATTGGACGCGCCATCCATCGCCGATTCGAGGATGTCCAGGAACATTTTGGCCGGATGACCACCCTGGTGCAGGAGAACCTCTCCGGGTTGCGCGTCGTGCGCGCGTACCGGCAGGAACAACCGGAGATCGCGCGGTTCCGCGCCATGGGAGAGGGCTACCTCGGCAAGAACATGCACCTTATGCGACTGGACGCGGCGCTGCATCCCGCCTTCATGCTGCTTGCTGGCCTTGGCGGGGCCGTGGTGCTCGGGTTCGGAGGTTCGCTGGTCATCGATGGCGACATCAGCGTTGGCGCGCTCGTGTCCTTCAGCCTGTACCTCGGGATGCTGACCTGGCCGCTGATCGCGCTCGGCTGGGTGACGAACCTCTTCCAGCGCGGCGCCGCGTCGATGCAGCGGCTCCTGGTCATTCTCGACGGCCAAAGTGCGGTGCGCGAGGCGACGCAGCCGCGATCGCTACCGCCGCGCCCCGCATCGGGTGGACGATCTCTCGAGTTCAGGAACGTGTCGTTCCACTATCCCCGCCCCGCCGCCGATGATGTCTCGGTGCCGCCCCGCTGGGTCCTGCGCGACGTGTCCTTCACCGTCGCCGCCGGCACCACCCTGGGCGTCGTCGGGGCCACGGGGAGTGGCAAGAGCGCGCTGCTCGACCTCATCACGCGCACGTACGATCCTCAGCAGGGTGACATCCTCCTCGACGGCGTGCCCATCCGGGAACTGTCGCTGCACGAACTCCGCGCCGAGGTGGGCTATGTGCCGCAGGAGAGTTTCCTGTTCAGCGACTCCCTCGCGCATAACCTCGCCTATGGCTCGTCGGACGAGCGAGCGGGACGCTGGGGGGCAGAGGTGGCGCAGCTCGCCGAGACCATCGAGGCATTTCCAGGCCGTTACGAAACCTTGATTGGCGAGCGTGGTATCAACCTCTCCGGTGGACAAAAGCAGCGAGCCGCCCTGGCGCGGGCGCTGGCGCGTCGTCCCGCCATTGTGCTGCTCGACGATGCGTTGTCGGCAGTGGACACTCATACCGAAGCGGAAATCCTGAAGACATTACGGACCGCGTTGGCCGGCAGGACTGCAGTCATCTCGTCGCACCGGGTTTCGGCCCTGCGAGACGCAATCCAGCTCATCGTTCTCGAAGAGGGGCGCGTAGTAGAGCGGGGCACGCACGACACGTTGCTTGCCGCGGGGGGACGGTACTGGTCCCTGCTCCGCCGGCAGCAGCTGGAAGATTCGCTTGAAGCCGATTCCGGCATGTTGGCGCCACCCGGCGCCGACGGTATCATTCGACCATGAGCCTGGTGAGCACAACGTCCCACGCTGGATCACCGACGAGTCTGGAAGCACGCTACGCCGCGCTCGAAGGGTTATATAAAGCCGCTGTCGCCGAGATCGCTGACATGCGCAGCCGCGACGCACTCAAGACGCAGTTCCTGGCGAACATCTCGCACGACCTTCGCACGCCGCTTACGGCCGTCATCACCCACGCGGAGATCCTGCGGGACGGAATGCTCGGGCCGCTGAACGAAAAGCAGGAGCAGAGCGTGCGCGGCATTATCGCCGGCGGCCGCCAGTTGCTGGAGCAGGTTGGGGAAATCCTCACCTATGCGCGCGGCTCCGCCAACCAGCTGACGATCACCCCTTCCACGTTTGGCGTCGAGGAAGTCATCGACCAGGTGGTGCGGATCAACCAGTCGCTGCTGGCGAAGAAAGGGCTGGAGCTCGAGGTGAAGGTGTCGCCCGACCTGAAGCAGATCTTCGCGGATCGCGAGAAGGTTGCGCACATCATCGGCAACCTCTTCGGGAACGCCATCGACTTTACGCCGCTTGGCGGTCGGGTCTGGATCCACGCCGATCCTGATGGCGCCGGAAACTCTGCGGTGGTGCAGGTAGGCGACACAGGCATCGGGATCGCGCCGGAACACCACGATTTCATCTTCGGCGAATTCGCACAGGTCGACGCAACGGCCTCGCGACAGCATCATGGCACGGGCCTTGGTCTTACAATCGCCCAGAAGCTTGTGGAGCTGCATGGTGGACGTATCTGGGTCGAAAGCGAACTGGGCGGCGGAAGCCGATTCTATTTCTCCATCCCGTATTCCAAAAACGCGCGATAGGAAGGCGCAGGCGCACGTGCTCATTGTCGAAGACAATGAGCTGGTGACTGGCGCGCTCCGCGTCCTGTTTGAGGAAACCGGGCGTCGCGTCACTGTCGCGCATTCGGTGGCGGACGCGATTCATGCCGGCCGGAACGATCCGCCGGACCTTCTCCTGCTCGACCTCACCCTGCCGGACGGTGATGGGCTGGAGGTCACGCGCAAACTCGAGGCGTCCGGGATTCACCCGAAGGCGACGGTTGCGTTGACCGGGCGGGATGACGCGGAATCGCTGCGCCGGTGTTCCGACGCAGGATGCACCGCGGTCATGGTGAAGCCGGTGTCGACGAAGGAGCTGTTGGCGAAGACGAGGGACTGGCTGGCCTGAAGTCCTCGCCGGTGAGCTTCACCGGATCTTCGGCGTCCCCGGACCGTCGCTGGACGCCCTGCACCACCTTGTCCACGGTGAGGAGCGGGGCATCCGCGTCCGCCTGCATGGCGAACTCCCACTTCCCGCGCTCGGGACCCTTCAGCACCAGGCGATAGCGCGCCGTGTAGATCGCGAGCCGCTCGAGCGCGTCGCCCTCACGCGCGGCAATAACGGCCACGCCGGACTCGGTGCCCCCCTGCCTGATGGGTGAGAACACGTGCGCCTCGGCGATGCGATCGGCGGGAACGCGATCGGCGATCGCCGCGAGGAACCGCTCCCGCGTGTCGTCGCGCTCCATCAGAATTTCTTCCCCTTCTTCGGGATGCCCTTCGCGTCCAGCTCGCGCTCGACGTACAGCCGCAGGATGTGCATGAAGTCCTGCGCGTTCGTGACGACGCCGAACGCCTGATGGGTGCCACGGTCCTTGAGCTTGCTCACCACGAACTCTGACGAGTCCACGCAGATGGTCGCGAGCTCGCGCATCGATCCGTCCGACTCGGTCACGAAGGCGGGGAGCATGTTGCCGGTCGCGATGGCGTGCAGCGCGGTGGCGACCAGGATGGCCATCGTCGCCTTCTTCGTGTGCTCGCGCATCTCGTCCTGCGCCTGCTCCATGTCGGTGATGACATCCGGCAGTGGACCGTCGTCGCGGATGGAGCCGGTGAGGACAAACGGCACCTTGTTGACGACGCACGCGTGCATGATGCCGTCGGTGATGATCTTCTGCTCGACGGCTTTCGCGATGGAACCCGCCTTGCGCACCATGTTGATGGCGCGCATGTGCATGCCGTGTCCCCCCTGCGCGATCTCTCCCGTCTTGGTCATCCCGAGGGTGGTGCCGTAGATCGACGCCTCGATGTCGTGCACGGCAACCGCGTTGCCGGCGAGCAGCGCGCCGACGAAGCCGTTGTCGACGAACCACGTCATGTCGTTACGCGCCCGAGAATGCACGAGGGCGGGGCCGGTCACCCAGATGGGGTAGCCACCGCGGTCCCGCTCGCCGATGAGCAGCTGCGCCATTGTCGCGTAGTCGATCGGCTTTTCGCGCGAGACTTCGCTGCTCATGAAGTTGAAGCCGCCTTCCTCGCCGCCGAAGAACGGGTCGCCGTAGACGTAGATCCCTTCGGATCCATCTTCGGCAGCGCCGATCGCCACGAGCTGTCCCTTCTTCAGCCGGCGCCCCTCGCGCGCCCACACCTTCCCGGCGTCGTCGAGGACGAGTCCCGCGTCCATTCGCGGTTCGTTGATGGTCAGCCAATGCCCCTTCACCTTGATGTAGGTGGGGAGGTTGGTGCTGGAGAAGAAGTTGTCAGGGAAAACGCCGTCCGACGGCGCGGGGGAGAACCTGGCCTCGGGAGCGGCGACGAGTGCCGGCTTCGTCAGGT
>DASPMP010000250.1:0-2406 GCA_035626995.1 Gemmatimonadaceae bacterium | reverse complement strand
CGGTGAGCGATCTCGATGAGCTGGAGCGGTGGCTGCGCGGCGAGCTGCGTCCGGCCGTGCGCGGAAAGCGCGCCCCCTTGTCAGCGCTGCGACGCGGCCTCGGTACCCTCCTGTCCCGGATCCTGGGCGGAGAAACCCGACACTACGAAGCGAGGTCGGGCACCTTCACTGCCTGATCAGTGGCGGTGCGGAAGCTCCGGATGGCGCTGCTCGAGTGCTTCGAGCTGATGCAGCACCTGGTCGCCGTAGAAGGTACGGATGTAGCGCGCCTGGATGGGGGTCAGCTTGCGAACCGCCCAGCTGAGATGAACGAAATGCGGCTCGACCGGATGCGTCAGCGGGTGCATTCCGATTTCCTCAGGCAGGCGATTACCCTTGCGGGTGTTGCAAGGGCTGCACGCCGTGATCACGTTCGTCCAGTCGTTGGTGCCGCCGCGCGACAGCGGAATGAGATGATCGCGCGTCAACGCTTCCCGCACCTTGAACTCTGTCATGTGCCGGCCGCAATACTGGCAGCGGTAGGAATCGCGCGCGAACAGGAACGTGTTCGTGACGTGGCGGCGGAAACGACGAGGGACGTGCACGAACCGCGTCAGGCGGATCACGGCCGGTCGCGGAATCGTCAACCGTTCGGACCGGACAATCCGATCGGGATCGGCTTCGACGATCTCCGCCTTGCCGTCGATCACCAGTCGCAGCGCGCGCTTCATCGGAACCATCGTCAATGGCTCGAATGACGCATTTAACGCGAGGCAGCCGAGGATCACGACTGAAGAATACGCTTGTTTCCCAGCCTCAACAAGGGAAATCCAGTCGGGGACGACACTTTACCGCCCCACCGCAGCGGGCTCACCAACAGCGGTCAACCAGCCATGCCGATCGGGGATCCGCCCCTTCGCGATGCCGAGATACTCGCGCTGAATCTTCTGCGTGATCGGGCCAGGTCGCCCCTCACCGACCTCGATGCGATCGACTGACCTGATCGGCGTAATCTCCGCTGCGGTGCCCGAGAAGAAGAGCTCGTCGGCGATATACAGGAACTCGCGCGGCATCAGCTGTTCGCGAACGTCGAGGCCGAGGTCACGCGCGATGGTGATGACCGAATTGCGGGTGATTCCCTGGAGAATGCCGGCGCCCACCGGCGCCGTGTACAGGCACCCGTCATGCACCGCGAACAAATTCTCGCCGCTCCCTTCGGACACGTGGCCGAAGGAATCCAGCATGATCCCCTCGGAGTAGTCATCGGCCTTCGCTTCCATCTTGGACAGCTGCGAATTGAGATAATTCCCGCCAGCCTTTGCCATCGTCGGGAAGGTATCCGGGGCTGCACGGCGCCAGCTGGAGACGCGCACATTCACGCCGTTGGTCAGGCCGTCGTGACCGAGGTAGGTGCCCCATTTCCACGCAATGATGAACGTCTCGACCGGCACACCGGCGCCGTAGACGCCCATCTGTTCTCCGGTGCGAACGACGAGCGGCCGGAGATAACATTCCTTCAGGTCGTTGCCGGCGACGGTGTCGATCATCCCCTGCACCAGCTCGTCGATGGAATAGTCGAGGCTGATCCGGTAGATCTTGCAGGAATCACGGAGCCGACGCATGTGCTCTCGCGCGCGGAAGATCGCGCCGCCAGTCGGCGTCTCGTAGCAGCGGACGCCTTCGAAGACACTCGAGCCATAGTGCACGACGTGGCTCATCACATGGATGTTGGCGTCCTGCCAGTTCACGAGCTGGCCATCGCGCCAGATCTTCTGTGTGCGTCCGCTTGTCGTCATGATGGTTCCGTGGGAGCGTGGAGCCTCAGTTTAGCCAGCGGCTGCCGCGGTAGCCACCGCCCATTCGCGCATGCGACGCGCTGTCTCCTCGACACGATGCGGCAATTCGGCATCATATGAGACGATGCGTCCGTCGCGCACCAGCGCCCGGCCGGCAACGCAGACGAATTCCGCCGCGACGCCGGGCAGTGCAAAGATCGCCGTCGCTTCGGGGTCATGTACAGGCATCGCACACGCATCCAGCGGAAAGGCGGCGAAGTCCGCGCTCTTGCCGACGTCGAGCGAGCCGATCTCACTCTCCAGGCCGAGCGCGCGTGCGCCACCGAGTGTCGCAAGGTAGAGTGCATCGCGCGCACAGAGCGCGTCGTGCCGGGCAACGCGCGCGCGCTGGCCAAGCACGGCGGCTCTCGCCTCCGCGAGCATGTCCATCCGGTTGTTGCTGGCGACGGAATCCGAGCCAAGTCCGACGGTGATTCCCGCCACGAGCATCTCCAACACCGGCGCTGTTCCATGCCCGAGCTTCGCGTTCGACACGGGGCAATGTGCGACCGGGGCGCCGGCGGTCGCGACCTCGGCGATGTCGGCGGCGTCGAGGCGCACACAATGAATGAGCAACGCGCGCGCATCGAGC
>DASPMP010000249.1:0-44287 GCA_035626995.1 Gemmatimonadaceae bacterium | reverse complement strand
GCGCACGGGCAGGTCGTTGACGACAATGCGTTGGCCGATCGCGGCCGCATGCGTGCCGTAAACCTGCACCGCCATGCGATCAGACATCACCACCGACATGTCCGCACCTGCAGCATCACGCGCGAATCCCGGACCCGCGATCGCAACGCCCAGCGTTCCGAAGAAGTTTGGCGTCACGAACTGGGCGCGAACTGCCTGCGGCCCCGCGCTGTCCGGACCGACGAGGATCACGTCGTGAGCGTGGACCGCGGCGACGCTCTGAAAGACGTCCCGACGCGCGGCGAGCGCCTGAAGCTCGGCGCCCGTGAACTCCCGCTCCTGCCAGCTGGCGGTCGGTTTGTCGCGCTGGGTAGACCACAGCCGCACCAGCCGGTCGTCGTCCGGCACCGCGGGGGCGGGCCGCAGGATCTCCGCCTGGAGCGCCGAGAAGATGACCGTGTTCGCGCCGATCCCCAGCGCGAGCACCGCGATGACGATCGCGCTCGTCGCCCGGTTCCGCGCGAAATACCGGAGCGCAAAACGCAGGTCCCCTCGAAGCTCACTCAGCAGACGCGGCATCTCCCTAAGACGCCGGGATGTCGTCCCGTGTTTCAGTATCGCCAGCCTACCGCACCTCGAACTCGCGGATCGTGGTCGCGCTTGGCGCACCCGGGAATTGTGTCACGGAGTCAGCGGCCGGGACCGGTCTTTTTTTTCTCCTTCCGGGGACTCGTGCCTTTCACGAACCGGATGCTCGGCTTTTCGGCCTTTGATCCTGCCACCGCATATGCCAGGATGACGATACCACTTCGCGGCAGAACCCGGTGGTCCGCCAGCGCCAGCTTCGCAGATCCGCCGGGAGGGAGCAGCGGAATCCCCGAGCCGAGGAGTACCGGGATGACTGCCACTTCCACGCTGTCGACGAGACCGGCGTCGAGCAGCGTCCGGAACAGCGCACCGCCGCCGTAGAGCCAGATGTCGCGCCCCTGCTTCTCCTTGAGGGCGCGCACGACGGTAGCGGGACCCTCGGCGGTAACGCGGACCCCCTTGCTCTCGCGGGCAGGAAGGGTGCGCGAGAAGACAATTGTCTCCTTCCCTGGGCTGCCGCCACCCTGCCCTTCGCCGATCTGAAACGTCTTGCGTCCCATCACGAGCGTATCGAATTCGGCGTGCAAGGCGGCGAAGTCAATCGCAGGATCGCCGATGATCCAGTCGAAGTCGCCGTTCTCGCGCGCGATGAAGCCGTCTAGACTTGCGGCAACCTGGTAGCGGAGGCGTCTGGGCACGATGGCTCCTCGATGAACTACCCTCAAGATTATACAGTATCTTCATCTCATGAAATGTCTTTCGGCACTCCTGACGATCACGCTTGCCGGATCGACGCTCCACGCGCAGCCTGCGCCTGCCGTCGCGGCATCCCTCCCGGCCGCGGAGCTCGCGGATCTCGATCGCATCCGGAAGGATGTCTGGGTCAACTGGTTTGGCGGTGACACCGCCGCCCTCCGGCGTGTCCTCACCCCCGATCTCGTTGCGATCAGCCCCGACCAGCCGCACTGGCAGAACCTCGAGCAGACGCTCGCTGCCTCCGCGGGATTCAGGGCGGGCGGTGGCAGGCTGCGCTCAGTCGATTTCGACTCGACGACCGTGCACCGCTTTGGCGACGTGGTCGTGATATTCTCGCACTACCGGCTTCTCCTCGTGCACGAAGGCCAGGAGACGCGCCAGCGTGGGCGCGCGACGGAAGTCTTCGTGCGGCACCGCGGCCGGTGGGTGCATACGTCGTGGCAACTCGACACTGCGCCCTGATGCGCTGGCGTGCCGGACTCGGGACTGCCGTCGCGTTGATTGCGGCGTGTGCTCCGATGCAGACGGAAGTCACCGCAATGCCAGACAGCGACTTCGATCTGCGCGTGGGCGCCGCGGTTCGTATTTTGGGGACGCCATTGCTCGTGCGGTTCGATACCGTCTCCGAAGACAGTCGCTGCCCAACCGACGCACAGTGCGTCTGGGAGGGGAACGCGACCATTCGCCTCAGTGTCGACTCGGCCGGAAAGATCCAGCCGGTGGAACTGCGGACGTCGGGCACACCCCAGCCTGCATCCGCTTTCGGGCACCGGATCGAGTATCGCGCACTGCGACCGGCTCCGACGACCGCCGCGCCGATTCCGTCGGCTGATTACGTGGTGACGCTCCGCGTTCCGCGGTAGCCTCGGCTCTCGGCTCTCGGCTCTCGGCTCTCGGCGAACTGCGGATCCAATTCGAGGCGCGGGTATGACAGCTTCATACACGGCAATTCCCTGCCCCACAGTTCAATAGTGCAGAGGAATGCGTGAATGCAGGAATGCGTGAATGCAGGAATACTGCAGTTGGAAGGATGTAAACGAACCCTGAACAGATTCCTGCATTCCAGCATTCTCGTATTCTTTCTTTCGTTCGACTGAGGAGTCCTGCCGCCGCCGAGGGCCGTAAGCCGAGGCCGAGCGCCGAGGCCGATTGTCGGTATTCGTCTTGCTCCTGTTTCCAGGCTCCTCGAACCGGCAAGGCATCTGAATGCGACTGCATCTCCCACTCCTGGTTCTCGCGATCCTGAGCTGTCGCCCGACTGGCGCGGTGCTCTCACCGGTCGATTTCCGTCGCTCCCTTTCAGGTGGCGACTGGGAGCTCGTTGAGCTTCGCGGACAAGCGGCGGCGGTTGGTGCAGGCGGGCGGCGGGCGACGCTCGTGTTCGATGCCGATTCTGCGCGCGTTTCGGGCTTCGCGGGTTGCAATCGTTACTTCAGCACGTACACGCTCGATGATGATGATCCGGAGCTCAGGTTCGGTCCCATCGGCATGACGAGAATGGCGTGTTCGGAGGGAATGGATCTCGAGCGGCAGCCTGGTGAGGCGTTGTCGCAGACCACGCGGTACCGGGTGGAAGACACGAGACTCATTCTGTCGGACGCTTCCAGTCCCGTGGCTGTCTTCGCTCGTGGAGCAAGGTAGAATCGCGCCTCGTCCCGTCAGGAGCTGCAAACGAAACGCAGAGGCGCGGAGAACGCAGGGCAATGCCGAGAGCCGAGGCCGAGAGCCCAGAGCCGAGGCTGCTACTCTGCCCTCAGCGCCACACTCGGATCGGTCCGTGCAGCCCGGCGTGCCGGAATCCAGCTTGCCGCCACGGACACGACCAGCAGCGTCCCAGCGACGACCACATACACGAGCGCGTCGCGCGCCGACACCTCGTACAACAGTGGCTCCAGCCAGCGGGCCGCCCACAACGCCACCACTACGCCAATCGCCACGCCGATTCCTGCGACCCGAACCGCGTCGCCAATGACAAGCCTTCCGAGCTGTAATCCACGCGCGCCCAGCGCGAGGCGAACGCCCAGCTCGTGCGTCCGCTGCGCGACGCTATAGGCAATCACGCTGTACAGGCCGATGGCCGCGATCAGCAGCGCCATCGCGCCGAATGCGACGAACATCGTTGCGCCCATCGTCAGTGACCGCAGCACCGGCGACACGATGTCGTCGAATGGCGTGACGGTCACATACGCGGCGCCTGGCATCTCCCGCTGGAGCGCCCGTCGCACGGTCTCCTGGTAATCCGTGGCGTTCCCCTGCACGCGGACAAACAACCCGCCGGCGCGGGGCCGCACCTGGGTGATCGGCAGGTAGTAGTAGAACATCGAGTCGCCGGTGAACGATTGATCGATGATGTTCTCCGCGACCCCAACGATCGTGGTGCAGTCCGACGTTTCGTCTCCGACGCGCATGCACTGGCCGATGGCGTCACGTCCTGGCCACAGCACGCGCGCCATGTTCTGGCTGACCACCGCAACTCTCGGTGACTCGCGTTGGTCCTCGATGGTGATTGGCCGGCCGCGCAGCAGCCGTGTTCCTATCGTTTGGAAGAAATCCGGGCTCACCGCGGTGTAGTTGAATTGCCCCAGGCGATCCACGGTGTCTATCCCTGTCACAAAGAGATCGGTGCTGCTGTTGCTCCAGAGCGGGACCGCAGTCTGCCGCGTCGCGCTCGCGACACCGGGCACCGTGGCTGCGACATCACGCAGGCGCTCTCGCAGCGCAACATCCTGGGCGCTGTCCAAAGTTGCTCCGCGCATGTTCAGTGCGACGACGAGCACGGGATCCACGTCGTAGCCGAAGTGCACGTGCTGGGCCGTCCAGAGGCTGCGCACAAACAGCCCCGCGCCCACCAGCAGGATCACCGACAGTGCCGCCTGCGCCACGAGCAGCGTCGTTCGTGTCCGTGAGCGACGACCCATCCCTTCGCGTGCTCCCGACTTGAGGTCACGGACGAGGTCCACGTCCCGTGACTGCATCGCCGGCGCGAGGCCGGTAATGAGGCCAACGACCATCGCTGCGCCCAGCGTGAAGAGCACGGTACGCGTGTCCTTCAGGCCCCACGGCGCTTCGCTCGGATCCAGCAAGGCATTTCGTACCAGGCCGCCGCCCCACTGCGCCACCAGAAGGCCCGCACCCCCCGCGAGCACCGCCAGCACCACACTCTCCGTGAAGAGCTGCGACAGCAGCCGCGCGCGGCTCACGCCGAGCGCAAGGCGCATCGCGATCTCACGCCGGCGGCGGATTGCCCGCGCCAGGAGCAGGTTGGCGACGTTGGCGCATGCCACCAGCAGCACGATCACCGATACCCCGGCCACCCAGGTGGACACCTTCGATTCCATACTGGGCATCGGGCCTCGATGGGGCAGGATGCTGGCGATGATGGCCCGCGGCCGCGCCACCTCCGCTGTTGGACCGCCGCCGAATTCCTGGCGCTCCTCTTCGAAACTCTTCAGGTGCGCCTGCGCGAGGTCGGCGCTCGCCTGCTCGAGGGTCACGCCGGGCTTCCGCCGCGCGATAACACTCATCCAGCCGCAGCCGTACGTGGCGTACCAGGCACGCCCGCGGGCGCGACAGGTATTGTGCCGCGCGCCATAGGTGGTGATGGGGATGTACGCGACCGGGGGGCGGTCGGGGGTGAGGCCGACGAAACCCTGTGGCGCCACTCCGATGACGGTGTACATGACAGGTCCGATCTGCACCGCGCTGCCCAGCACGTCGCCGCGCCCGCCATACTGGGTCTGCCACATGGTGTGGCTCAGCACCACGACGGGCGCGCCTTCCGGCGTCGTGTCCTCGGCCGCGGCAAAGTATCGGCCCAGGGCAGGAGGCGCGTCAAAGAACCTGAAGAACGAATGGCTCACGACGCCGACGCTCATCTCGCGCGCGCCTTCGCCCGTGCCGATGGCAATCGGGCGCAGGGTGTAGCCCGCCATGTCCGAGAAGGACGACGTCCAGCGCTTGTAGTCCTCGAAGCGCACGTACCGGCCGACGGTGTTGATGTATTCCTTGCCGCGGTTCGTGGTCGCCACGTAGATGCGGTGCGTGCTCTCCGCGTCCTTCAGGAGCGGCGGTGGCCGGAACAGCAATCGGTCGACGACGCCGAACATCGTCGCGTTGGCGCCGATGCCGAGGGCGAGCGTGAGGACAATGGCCGCGGTGAATCCCGGGGCGGAGCGCATGCGCCGGCCGGCATAGCGCACGTCGGCGATCAAGTCGCCCAGATACTCCCTGCGTCGCTGGGACATCTCGATCTCGCGGTCGATGGTGAGCATGTAGCGACGCGCGTCATCCACATCGCCGAATTCGGTGAGGGCGCGGGTCCGCGCTTCCTCCGGCGACACGCCACCTGCGACGAGCTCCTGGACGCGCGACTCCATATGGAAGGCGAGCTCGTTCTCGACGTCAGCGGCGATGCGACGACGCGAGCGCCACGGAAAGCTGAAGAGGCGGCGCATCATGCCGGTGCGAGGACGCGAAACACCGCCTCGGCGTATGTGCGCCACGCCGACTCCTCGTTCCGCAGCCGCTGTTTCCCTTTCGCGGTGAGCGAGTAATAGCGCGCCCGCCTGTTGTTCTCCGACAGGCCCCACTCGGCGGCGACCGCGCCATCGCGCTCGAGGCGGTGCAGCGCCTTGTAGAGGGGAGCGTCTTCTATGGCGATGACGCCCTTGGTCCGCTCACGGATCCATCGACTGATGGCGTATCCATGCATCGTCTCCCAGGAGAGCGTGCGGAGGACGAGGACGTCGAGCGTGCCCTGGAGGAGGTCGAGTGGTTCGCGTGCCATGCTGGTTCGTGTTCCCCTTACTTGGTAATGGGGAGCATACAACCCGTGCACAAGACCTGTCAAGCGCCACCTGCTCTGCGCCTCTGCGTCTCTGCGTTGAATCAGCTGTTCGCGTGTTCCAGGGATGAACGGCAATCAAACGCAGAGACCCAGAGACGCAGAGGCGCACCAACGCTGGGCAGCGCGTAGCCACAACGGGAGCTCGAATGATGATAGTTCGGACATGAGCTGCAGTTGGTTTGATCATGTCTTGCGTCGGCGCAATATCTGTCGAGGAGATCAATGCAACCTCTGGTGCCATTGTCCACGCATCACTCCGCGTCCACCGCGAACTCGGCCCTGGGCTGCTCGAAAGTGTCTACCAGAGGTGTCTCGAGTACGAGCTCACCGAGGCAGGCCTCTGGGTCCAGTCACATGTTCCCTGCCCGATTACGTATGGCCCACTCGAGCTGGCAACCGGCTTCACGCTGGACATGCTGGTCAATGATGCTGTCATTGTCGAGCTCAAGGCCGTTGAACACGTTCACCCAATCCATCAGGCCCAGCTCATGACCTACCTGCGTCTCCGTAAGCGCAAGTTGGGGCTTCTCATCAACTTCAACGTGGTGCGGATCAAGGACGGCATCACACGCATCGTCAACGGACTGTAACGAATGAGCGCCCTGCTATCTGCGCGCCGGCATCCATTACACCTGCAAGACCTCTGCGCCTCTGCGTCTCTGCGTCTCTGCGTTGGATTGCAGTTGCGACACCCGGAACGTCCGCTGAAACTGTACCAAGCCGCAACACGTTCTTCCTCATAGCTTAAGCGAGCAGCCTGCACCCGGGAGAACCCGCGATGATCTCCGCTCTGACGAAGCGACTACGCTGGCTCGACGCGGTCCCCATCTCCTGGCTCGACATCAGGCTCGGCGCGCGCATGATTCGCCGGTACCCGGGGCTGACGGTCATCGGCGGGATCGCGATGGGTGTCGCCATTGCGCTCGGGGCCGCTGTCATGGGCGCCATCGCGCTGATGAACGACCCGAAGATCCCGCTCGACAAAGGCGACCGCATCGTCGGCGTCCGGGTCTGGAGTGCCCAGTCGAGGGCCGAGCGACGGATCGCGTACGATCTGGCCATCTGGAAATCGGAGCTGCGGACCGTCCGCGACATCGGCGCCTTTCGCAGCGCCATCCGAGCGGTGGGAGCAAACGATGGTCGGGCGGAACCCGGACGTGGCACCGAGATGAGCGCGTCGGGCTTTCGCGTCGCTCGCGTCACTCCGATGCTCGGTCGCTACCTGCTGGATGACGATGAGCGCGTCGGTGCGCCGCTGGTTGTCGTCCTCGGACACGAGATCTGGAGCACACGCTTCGCCTCGGATTCGGCGATCGTCGGAAAGTCCGTGAAGATCGGCGGCGTCCCGCACGAAGTGGTGGGGGTCATGCCACAGGGGTTCGCCTGGCCCGTCAACTACAACATGTGGCTGCCGCTTCGCCTCGACGCGAACCCGCTTCCGCGCGAAGGCCCGGTGCTCTACGCATTCGCACGGCTCGCCCCGGACGCGACGGTCGACGACGCGCACGCGGAGATCGACGCACTGAGCGACCGCCTGGCGACTGCGTCGCCCACGACGCATAGCCGGCTCCGCGCCGGCATCCTGCCCTTCGCGAATTCATGGTTCGAGCTCGACAACCCCGAGACCATCATGGTCCAGCGGGCGGCACAAATGGCGGTCATCCTGTTGCTCGCGATCATCTGCGTGAACATCGCGATCCTCGTGTATGCTCGCACCGCGACGCGACAGGGCGAGATCGCTGTCCGCAGCGCGATCGGCGCATCACGGTCACGGATCGTCGCGCAGCTCGTGGGCGAAGCACTGGTACTCGCGGGGGTCGGCGCCGTGGTCGGCCTCATCCTCATCTCGCTCATTGCCGCGCAGCTGGATGCGGTCCTCATCGAAACCGGCGCGAGTGCATTCATCCCCTTCTGGATCAACGTTGGCATCTCGCCCGCGACGATCGCCTTCCTCGTGGCGCTTGCGGTGCTTGCGGCGCTGATCATCGGCCTGGTGCCCGCGCTTCAGGTCACCGGTCGCCGGGTACAGGCGAACCTGCAGCGGTTCTCGAGTGGAAACTCCAGCCTGCGCATGGGCAGGTTGTGGACGTCGCTGGTCATCGTGGAAGTCGCGATCACCGTCGCCATCCTGCCGATGTCCTTCTTCATGGCGTCGAAGACCCTCGAAGCGATGATGGCGGGCCATGGATTTCCCGCTGAGGAAATCCTCATGGCGGAGTTGTCAGTGAACCGCGAGCAGAGCGAAGCGGGTGCGCGCGAGGAGGACACCCTTTTCACGCGACGCGCGACACAGCTGCGTTACGAGGTCATGCGTCGCCTTGAAGCCGATCCCAATGTTGCCGCCGTTTCCTTCTCCGCGGGGATACCGGGCTCGGAGAGCAGCGTCCAGATCGAGATCGAGGGTGCGCCCGCGAAGTTCGAGAGCGCTTCCAGTGCCGGGATGCGGTGGGGACGCTGGGCCGGGAACGCCAGGCGCGTCAGGATGGCCGACGTCGACGTGGCGTTCTTCGATGCGCTCGCCGTGGCGCCAGTTATGGGACGGACGTTCGGGTCAGGCGACGCCATGCCGAATGCCAACGTGGCCGTCGTGAACCGCACCTTTGTCGACTCGCTGCTCGCGGGCGCGAACCCGATCGGGCTCAGGTTCCGGGAGCTCTCGATGACTGATGACGGTGTGAACGTCGACGAACAGCGCGGTCCGTGGCGCGAGATCGTCGGGGTCGTCCCGAACGTACCCGCGATGGTGGACTACGAACGGCCGCAAGGGGTATGGTATTCTCCCGCGCGCAACATCGAGCCCGCCACGCTGCTCATCCACGTACGCGGAACGGACCCGGCCAGCTTTGCGACTCAGCTGCGCGCGATAACCAGCGAAGTGGACCAGGGGATTTTCCTGCGTCGTGTGCAATCACTCGATGACGGGCTCTGGAAAACCCACTTGCCACTCCGCCTGATGACGACTGCGCTGATTGTCGTCGCGCTCAGCGTGCTGGTGCTGTCCGCGGCGGGACTGTACGCGCTCATGTCGGTGATCGTGACCCAACGTCGGCGTGAGATCGGCATCCGCATCGCGCTCGGCGCGGACCAGCGGCGCGTGCTCACGGGGATCTTCTCGCGCGCCGCGCTTCAGGTGGGCGCGGGAATCACCGTTGGTCTCGTGGTAGGCGGGGTGGTGCTCTGGTTCAGTAGCGGTGAGATGCAGGGGTTCAACACGCTGATCATCATGCCCGCGGTGTCGCTCTTCATGCTCGCCGTGGGTGCCCTGGCGTCGCTCGGCCCCGCTCGGAGAGGCTTGGCGATCCAGCCGTCCGCGGTGCTCAAGGAGGATTGACGCCGCAGTCTATTGACAGAATGCGCATTCACTGACATTGTGAGAATACAATGACACGCGCATACCTCCCGTCCCTGTGGATTGGCCTGCCCGCCGACACGACCGTCGTCGTCGCGGTTATGTTGGCGTCCCCATAGACCGGTAGGCATCCGCGTACCCCGCGCCCTTCCGGTTCCTCCCGGAGGGGCGTTGTGATTTCCAGGAGGGTTGTCACCGGATCGGCGCGCTTCCCCAATCGAAGCCGCCATGTCCACAGCCGTTCAGGTCCAGAGCCTCAGCAAGTCGTTCCGCGCCAGGCAACCGCGCGGCGCTGGCGTACGTGCGCGCATCGCTGATGTCGTCGCACCGCGGTCGCGCGACGTGCGGGCCGTGGACGGCATCTCCTTCCGCGTCGCCGAGGGTGAACGCGTGGCGTTCATCGGCCCGAACGGCGCCGGCAAGTCCACCACGCTGAAGATCCTCGCGGGAATCCTGCATCCGACGAGCGGCGACGTGTCGGTCGCAGGACTCGTCCCGTGGAAGAACCGTCACGCATTGGGCTTCGCCATCGGCACGGTATTCGGGCAGCGGTCGCAGCTCTGGTATCAGCTGGCGCCGCGCGACACCATGGAGTTGCTCGCGCACGTGTATGAGTTGCCGCGTGATGTCTGGCGCGCGCGCCTGGACGCGCTGGTCGCCGCCTTCCAGCTGGAGCATCTCCTCGAGCGCCCCGTGCGCCAGCTCTCACTCGGCGAACGGATGCGCTGCGAGGTGGCGGCCAGCCTGCTGCACGCGCCGCGCGTGCTCTTCCTCGACGAGCCGACCATCGGCCTCGACGTCACGGCCAAGGCCACCATCCGCGAACTGCTGCACCACCGCTCGCGCGACGAGGGGACCACGCTGCTGCTCACGTCGCACGACACCGGCGATATCGAACAGGTATGCGATCGCGTCGTGATCATCCATCGCGGGCGGATCCTGCTCGATGCATCGGTGAATGAGGTGAAGCGCCGGTACCTGCGCTCGCGGCGGATCACACTGCTCACTGCCGCGGAGCGTATCGAGCTCCCGCTGCTCGCGGGCGCACGCCTGGTGTCCGCTGCACCACACCGTACCACTGTGGAGATCGACGCGGGCGACGCCGCTATCGGCGTGCTCGTCGATGCCGTGCTTCGCCAGACGACATTGCGCGACCTGGTGATCGACGACCCGCCTCTCGACGATGTCATCCGCTCCATCTATCGCACCGCCGACGACGAGGACGCCACATGACCTGGCATGCGCGGCGTGACGTCGCCAAGTATTCCGCGTTTGCACGCCTGGGGGTGCGGCATGCACGCGCCGAGCCCGGCGAACTGCTGGGTCGCATGGTCTTCCTCGTGATGGTCCTTGGCGTCTTCTCCGCGGTCTGGCGTGCCGTCGCCGAGGCGGGCATTGGCGCCGCGGCGGCGCGCAATCCGCGCGAGATGCTCTGGTATCTCGCGATCACGGAGTGGGTGATCATGTCAGCGCCACTCGTGTTCGTGCAGATGGAGGAGGACATCCGTCGGGGCGACGTGGCGTGCCAGCTCGCGCGTCCGGCATCATGGCTGCGGTCGCGTCTCGCGCACGGGCTCGGCGCGCTTGCGGTGCGCGCGCCCGTGCTGCTGGTGGTGGCGTGCGCCATCGCCTGGGCGTACGCGGGACCACCGGTGCATCCTGCGGGACTGCTTGCGGCGATCGGCTTTGGTGTCGTCGCCGCCATGGTGATCACCATCTTTCACCTCGGCATCGGCGTGGTGGCATTCTGGCTCGGGGACGTCACACCCGCCTACTGGATCTGGCAGAAGCTGACGTTTGTGCTGGGCGGATTGCTGCTCCCATTGCAGTTCTATCCGGAAACGTTCGTCCAGGTGGCGAAGTTCACGCCATTCCCCGCATTTCTCGGCGGACCAGCGTCGCTGCTCACAACGCGGCCGCTGGTGTCGGCAGGCACGCTCGCGCTGATGCTCCTGTTCTGGGGCGCCGTCGGCGTGACGATCACCCGCGCGGCATTCCGCCGGGCGGTGGCGCAGCTGGAGGTGAACGGGTGATGACCGCGACCCTGCGATTCTGCGCGGCACTCGTCTCGACGAGCATTCGATCGGCCATGGCGGAGCGTGGCGCGTTTCTCATGCGCGCGCTGCTGATGGCCGTGAACAACGCGATCTTCTTCACCTTCTGGATCGTGTTGTTGTGGCGCGTGCCTACCATCCGCGGCTACGGCCTTGCGGACATCGCCGTGCTCTATGGCGTGGTGGCCGTGGCGCATGGGCTGGCGGTGTTCGTCGCTGGCGGGATGTCGTATCTCGCCCGGATGATTCACGAGGGCGAGCTCGATGCGCTGCTGGCGCAGCCGAAGCCGGTACTCTTGCACGCGCTGGGCACGCGGTCGCAGCCGACCGGACTGGGCGATATCGTGAGCGGATTGGTCATGATCGGTCTTTCCGGACGCGTGGGCGTCGCGGGAGCCGGGTTCGTGGTGATCGCCGGAGTCGCCGGAGCAATTGTGCTCGTCGCAACGGCGGTGGTCGTGAGCAGCTCGGCGTTCTGGCTCGGACGCACGGAGGCGGCGAGCCGTCAGTTGTACGAGGCAACGTTGCTGTTTTCGCTCTACCCAGACTCGCTCTTCGGGGGCCCGCTGCGCGTCGTCCTGTTCACGGTGATTCCCGCGGGCCTCGTGGGATACCTTCCGGCCGAGTTGATCAAGTCGCCTTCGCTCAGTACGGCCCTCTGGATTGCAGCGGCCGTTGCAACGTACGCAGCGCTCGCTGCGTTGGTCTTTCAGCACGGGCTGCGTACGTATAGCAGCGGGAGCCGGTTCGCGACCTTTGGTTAGCGCAACAGACACAGAGCGGGTCCTGCCCGCTCGACATTGCCATACTGCGCGGGGCAGGACACTATCCTCACATGCGTGCCGCCCTTCTCGGGTTGTCGTTCGGACTATTCTCGGCATCCACGGCTGCTGCCCAGGAGCATGCGATCGTGGGTGTCGTCGAGGACAGCGTCGGCCGGCCGGTCGCGGGAGCCGAAGTACGCATTGGGTCAACGGTCCAGCGCTCCGACGACCAGGGGCGTTTCCGGTTCTTGATTCCGCGCCAGGATTCGGTGTCCATCGACGTGCTGCGGCTCGGATATGCGCCAGTCCACTTCCGGATCGTATTCCCTGGGCGCGATGACGAAATCACCATCACCCTCGACGCGCTTGCCCAGGCGATCGATACGGTGCAGGTGCGCGAGCGGGACCTTCGCGCGCTGACGATGCTGCGAGGATTCGATGAACGTCGCGCCCTTGGGCTGGGGAGCTACATCACGAGGGACTTCATCGAGCGGCGCAACACCACGAACGTCGTGGAACTGATCCGCGATCAGCCCGGGATCACGGTTCGCCGCGGCGGCGCCATCCTGTTCGCGCGGCACGATGCGCGCAGTTGTGCACCCGACATCTACCTGGATGGCCAGCACGCCCCCGGGCTGAATCCGCAGAGCATCAATGCCATGGATCTCGAAGGCATTGAGTTGTATCGCGGCCAGTCGCAGGTCCCCGCGGAGTTCATTCGTCCCGGCAGGGTGTTTTGCGGCGCCCTGGTCTTATGGACTCGTCGACCAATCACCATGCGCCGGGCGTCGACGCCTCAACCCGGGACGCCTTGAGATTGAACGCGAGGCTGTCCGCCTTGCCTCGATGGTGCACGATCAGCCCGACGTTCCACCAGCCGGCCCGGTGGAACTGCAGTCCCGCAATTGCGTACCGGCCGTTGCCGATGTAGCGAGCAACGCCCGACCGCGCCGGGACTGTGGAGTCCTCTGGCATGAATGCGTTGAACTCGAGCTGCGCGTTCGCCACTCGGCGATTGCTGCTCGACTTCAGCCGCACGACCCAGCGTGCGGAGCCGACCTGCGACAGAGGGGAGTACTCCACGACCTCGCCGCGAAAACGACCATCGTGCGATTCGATCGGACCAAAGCTCATGACCCGCCCGGCCTTCTCCCCACGAATGACCGCCGGAGCGGACAATGTTCTCAGGAATGCTTCCAGCTGCTTTCGCTCAGTGGCCGACAGCCGCAGCCGCTTGAGCTCACTCTTGCCGAAGGGCGTGCGCGGCGCCCGATCGTAGTGCGCGATCACGTCCGACAGCGTGGCCAGCTGGCCGGCATGCATGAACGGTGCGCGCTCCGCCACGTTGCGCAATGACGGTGTCTTGTAGGCGCGCAGCAGCTCGTCCCCTTCCGTCACTGCGAACCGCAGCTCACTGCACTGTTCCGGCTTCGCGTCGCTGTGCTTGCTCAGGCAGTTGAATTCACCAGCGAGTGCCTGCCGCACACCAACCACCCGCCCACTGTCGACGTCCGCGACCAGGGGCGACGGAGCGACTCCCGTGTTGTGAAAGTGATCGTCGGTGAGCCGCGCGCCGTTATGACAGTTGATGCAGCTCCCCTTCCCGATGAAGAGCTTGAGTCCCGCCACTTCGTCCGCGGTCAGGCTATCCGCCGCTGAATGCGGCGTGCCTGCGAGCTCGACGGCGACATACCGGTCGAAGCGCGTCTCGCCGAATTCGATCGTCCGCTCGAAGGCCGCGATCGCCTTTCCCATGTTGACATAGACACGCGTCGCGTCCTCGCGATGCGCGCCCTCGGGAAGCTTTCCGAACACCTGCTCGTATTCCTTGCGGTACTCCGTCGCAATGAGCTTCGCGTACTGTACGCGGTTGCCGCCATGCTCTACCGGGCTCTCGAGCGGGCCGAGCGCCTGCGACCAGTGGCTGTCGGCGCGTCCGTCCCAGAACAGGAAGGGGGAGTGCGCAGTGCCCGCGATCGGCATCGTGCGACGCGGGGTCGTTCCCACTCCTTTCGCCAGCGCGACCCCGTCCTGGAAATCCTGCGCGGGCAGGTGACAGGTGCCGCATGAAACCTTCCCGTTCGAGCTGAGGCGAGCATCGAAGAACAGCTTCTTCCCGAAGCGGGCCGCTGCCGTATCGTCCGCGTAGCGATTGCTCGGATCCTTCGGCAGCGTTCCGAGGCTCGCCAGGGAAAGGCTGGCCAGGATCGTCCGTTCGTCTGCCGACCACTTCTGCCGGCCGGAGCGAAGCCCCAGCCAGGCAGAGGTCAGCGTCACCAGGACGGCAAGCGACAGGAATGCGGCGATGCGTTTCATGGGTCGGTCTCCAGGTGGGTGCGGGCGGTCAGAGCTTCAGGTTGAACGTCACGACGTCGCTGCCCTTGTCTCCGGCAACCGCGAACTTCACCACCCACCAGCCGCCCATGTTGAACTTCATCCCTTCCACCAGGTGCTTTCCCTCGCCCAGGTGCTGGGTGACGATCGGCTTTGTCGGCAGGCCATGACCATGCTGTGGCATCCCACCGTCCACCGTGATCTTCGCGCTGTCCACGGGCGTGCCATCCGCCGTAACGACCTGGATGTTCCAGCTGTGCAGCTTCCCCACCCTGATGGACTCGGCGGGGCTCATGGTGACGCGATACATCTGCGCGGCGCTCGGCTGCGTTGGCTCGTACAGCTTCGGATCCGACGGTGGCCGGCGGAAGATCATGCAGGCCGAGAGGAGCGAGAGTGCGGCGGCGAGTGCGATAGCGGTGCGTTTCATTGTTGTCTCCGTGTGAGTGTTTGTTCTCGAACGCGGAGGATTGTACGGGCGCCCCGATCGGCGGTATTGAACGAAACGGCTGTCGAGCGCGTGGAAGCGAAAGTCAGCCTCTACGTACAAGAACCCGGGAGCGGGGACGGTGATTATCGGCTTATCGGCTCGTCGGCTTGTCGCCGAACCCAACCCAACCGGAGCATCCGCTTATGACGCGCACCGAACGCTACGACACCCTCATCATCGGCTCCGGTCAGGCCGGGCTCTCCGCTGGTTACTGGCTCTCGCGGTCTGACATCGACTTCCTCATCGTCGATGCCCACCCTCGCGTCGGTGACGTCTGGCGCAACCGCTGGGATTCCCTCCAGCTCTTCACGCCTGCGACATACAGCAGCCTCCCGGGGATGCCATTTCCTGGCGATCCGTATCACTTGCCTACGAAGGACGAAGTCGCGGACTATCTCGAATGGTACGCGCAGGCGAATGTGCTCCCGGTGCGCACGGGCGTTCGGGTCTCTCGCGTCCAGCGCATGGAAGGGGGCGGGTTTGCGATCGGGACTGACGGCGTGCAATTGCAGGCCGACAACGTGATCGTCGCGACCGGGCCGTTTCAGACGCCAGCCATTCCGGCGTTCGCGAGGGAGCTGGACGCGGGCATCTACCAGGTGCATTCGAGTGCATATCGAAACCCGGCGCAGCTTCCAGAAGGAGATGCACTGGTGGTGGGAGCCGCGAATTCCGGCGCGCAGATCGCCAAGGAAATCTCCAGGACGCGGAACGTCCTCCTCGCGGGACGCTCGGTGGGCTCGATGCCACGTCGCATACTCGGCCGGGACCTCTTCGACTGGCTCTGGCCCACGCTGATGCAATTTGGCGCGGATACTCGCATCGGGCAGCGGATCCGTGCGTCCGTCGTCGGCTCCACGGACAAGCTGATCGGGATGTCCGAGCGCGACCTTGTCTCCCCGACGCTGCGGCGCGTAGATCGCGTCACCGGCGTGCGCGAAGGCAAGCCCGTGCTCGCGGATGGCTCTCCGGCTGACGTCAGGAGCATTGTGTGGAGCACAGGCTTCCGTCCGGACTACCGCTGGATCGACGCACCAATCCTCGGCGACGATGGCTTTCCGGATCATATACGCGGCGTCACCCGTGTCCCGGGCCTGTACTTCCTTGGGCTGCGATTCCTGCACAAGCTCAAATCGTCGCTCGTTGGCGGCGTTGGAGCTGACGCCGAGTACGTCGTGAAGCAGCTCATCTCCCGTTACGGAGAGTTGCGTCGCGGTGCGCCCGCGCTTCCTGCCTCCAGGGAATGGGCGGTGGCCGGGCACTGACTTCCGCGGCGTCCCTCCGGGGATATCTTGGATATCCCACCACCAACAGTTTGAGGGATTCAGGGCTTAAGTGTTTGAAAACCCGTGAAACACTCAAACGCTGAAACCTGCACACGTTTTGTCGCATGAGTACCAGCGCCAGCGCCGTCGGCTCGTTCGTATCCTGGAGCGGCGGCTGCCTGTTCATCGGACGCGCGGCGGTCCTCGTCCCCGTCCATGCGCATTACGCCATCCAGCTCGCCTTCGGATTCGAGCATGGCATCGGATTCCGCACGGGTGAGCCTGAGCCCTGGACGCGCTACGGCGGCGCGATGATTCCCAGCCGCCAGCCACACTCCATGGACGCGACCACCGTCAGCGGCAACGCCGTGATGTTCGTCGAACCGGAGACGCGCGAGGGGCGCGTGCTGCACGAGCGGTATCTCGAGACGGGAATCGCAGAGATGCCTCCCGAAGCGCTTGCGGTGACACAACGCATCGTTGCCGCCTGGCTGACCGGCGACCGTCAGTCGATCGTGGCATCGAGCATGGCGCTGATCAACACGCTGACGGGGGGCGTAGAGCCCACGGCGCCTTCAGACGAACGGGTGCTGCGCGCCATCGCGTACATCAATTCGCATCTCGATGGCAAGCTCACCCTCGAGGAAGTCGCCGAGCAGGCCTTCCTGTCGCCGAGCCGCTTCCGGCATCTCTTCGTGGAGGAAACAGGAATGGCGCTGCGGCCGTACATCCTGTGGCGCCGCTTCCTCAAGGTCTGGGAGTTGTCCATGGAGGGGCAGTCCCTGTCGGCGGTGGCCCATGCCGCGGGCTTCGCGGATGCCGCGCATCTTTCGCGGACGTCGCGCCGGATGTTTGGCCTGACACCGTCGATGTTGCGCACGAACCGGCCGCCGCTCGTCGCGACGGAGTAACTCAGCCGCTTCATTCAATACTGTCGTCGACGACGGCCGTATCCTGGGTGCACACACTAACACCCATCGGACCAGACAAATGATCGCCGCCCGCCATGTGAAGGATGCCGCACCCCGCCTCACGTCCCTCCCCACGCTGATCGTGCGGCGCACGGACAGTCCCGTGCTGATGGCGTCACTGCAGCAGAAGCGCGTGGTCGAGATGATGGCGCGCTTCGATGCTGGCCACCGCGCGTACGTCGCCTGGTACGATGGCGAGCCCGCCGCATTCGGCTGGGTGGCGACACGCAACGCGGAGATCGGCGAGCTGCAGGTGAGGTTTGCATTGCCACCGCGCGACCGGTATCTGTGGAATTTCGTGACCCTCCCGGTGTTCCGCGGCCTCGGCATTTATCCCCGTTTGCTCGACGCGATCGTGGAATCCGACCGCGTTGCCGCCGACCGGTTCTGGATCATCGCGGCCCCGGAAAACCATGCATCGGAGTCGGGGATCGTGAAAGCCGGGTTTACCACGCTCGCCGAGTTGTCGTTCGACGCTGCGGGACGTCCGGCGGTGAGCGCCCTCGTCGTGGGGGGCGGCAGCGCTGCTGCGCAGCTCCTCGGCGTTCCCGAGATCTCTGGAGACTTGTCGCTCTGCTGGCGCTGCGTCCGCGCAGGCAACGCGGCGTCGGGGTGCTCGAGCGGCACCTGCCTTTGCGATTATCAGAAAAAGGAGCAGGCGTGCGCCGCCTGACGAACGCTGCGCGTTGATGACGCCGTTGCACTGATCCAGCCCGCAGTGATCGGGCAAGACGGCGTCTGGGCAGACCTCGGCGCGGGCGGCGGATTGTTCACCCGAGCGCTCGTGCACCTGCTGAGCTCCGAGAGTCGTGTGATCGCCGTGGACAGCGATCCTGCCGCCGTCGCGGCGTTGGAACGTCTGGCAGCAACGTCGCCCACACTGACTGCGCTCCAGGCTGACCTGACGGACTTCACCGCCGAGGTGCCACTGGATGGCATCCTGCTCGCGAACTCGCTGCATTTCGTGGAGCATGCCGGCGCGGTACTGGCCAGGCTTGTGACGCAGTTGCGTCCCGGTGGACGGGTAGTGCTGGTGGAGTACGACCGCCGCTCGGCGAGCCGCTGGGTTCCCTACCCCGTCGCGATCGGCGACCTGCCTGCACTCGCCACGGCTGCGGGGCTTTCGAAGTTCACCGTCGTGGAGAGCCGGCCGTCGAACTACGAGGGGATCATTTACGCAGCCGTCGCATCGCTCCCTACCTGAAGCTGTTACCAACTTTTCTGCTGCGCTCCGCGCCCTCTGCGCCTCTGCGTTGGTCAGCAGGTCAAACTGCAATGAAACGCAGAGACGCAGAGAGAACGGATGACATTTGTGTGCCCCTCTGCACCGCTTCAGCAGTTCGTCATGGTTGGCGCGAGACCTCATAGCCATTTTTGAAGACCCGCGCGATTGCGCGCGTCGCCGTGATGTCCTCCATGGGATTTCCGTTCACGAGCAGGAGATCGGCGCGCGCGCCAGCGACGATCCGGCCACGATCCGACACTCCGAATATGCTGGCGGGAAGCGACGTCGCTGCGATCAGGGCTTCGCGCGGCGTCAGGCCTGCCTCGGTCAGTAGCCGGAGCTCGCCATGTATGGAGACGCCCATCGGGCTCAGGTCAGACGCCGCATCATCACCCGCGAGAATCCGGACACCAGCCGCATGCAACCGGCGCACGTTCTCGCCCGCGCGCGCCGCGTTGAAGCGCGCGAGGTAGGGCGCCATCGGGCTGTCCTTGGATGGGGTTGGTCCCGACAGTGCCCGCCGCTGTGCCACCGACAGGTACGGCGCGATGCGCGGATCGGCGGCCAGGCTCCGCCTCAACGTGGAATCGTGAAAGCTCGTGAAGTTCGTGAGCGTCGGCACCACGAACATCCGACGCACGACGATCGCCTGCACCAGCGCGGGATCGATCAGCGAGTCTGCGAACAGGTGCGCGAGGCCATCGGCGCCGGCACGCACCACGTCCCGCGCGCCCTGCTGCGACGACACGTGCACCACCGAGAGCTTTCCCTGCCGGCGGATTTCGCGGACGACGGCCGCAAGTGTCTCGTAGGAGATCGTGCTGACGATTCCCGCATTCGGCTCATACATGATCTTCACGTAGTCCACCCCATCCGCGACCCGGCTGGCCACGATGTCGGCGGCTTCCCCTGGCGCCGAGATCGTCGTGAGGGGGATGCCGAACTGCGTCCCCATCCCACGCGGCGATGTGATTGGCACTCCCGACGAGTAGTAATCCGCGCGCGACGTCGCGCCGATGCTGTCGCGCTGCGCACGATGCGTCCGCCCGAACTCCGGGCGGCTGAACATGTCCAGCACCGTCGTAACGCCGAATCGCAGCGCATCGCGCAACTGCGCCTCGTTCTGCACGTGACCGTGCGCGTCGATGAGTCCGGGCGTCAGCGTCTTCCCGCTGCCGTCGATTGCCGGCAAGTCGCGAGGGGGTGATCCTCCCACGCGCGCGATGCGACCGTCGCGCACCGTCACGCTGGTCCGTTCGATGACCCGCTCGCCGTCGAAGACGCGCACGTCGCGGACGACGAATGAATTCCCGGTGAGTGGACCGGCGAGTGTCTGGATGGGTGCCGGCGTGCGACATGAGGCCGTCATGGAGACGAGTGCGATAACTGCGTGTGTGAAGCGCATTGAAAAAACCTCTGATGTGGGAGTTGGAGGCGCCGCTACGTCGTGTCGGCGTCCCCGCTGGTGGGAGTGAACGCGAGGAGGTCGCCGGGCTGGCAGTCCAACGCCCGGCAGATGGACTCCAGCGTGGAGAACCGGATCGCGCGCGCCTTCCCCGTCTTGAGGATGGACAGGTTCGCGAGGGTGATGTCCACCTTTTCTGAGAGCTCGGTCAGCGACATGCGTCGGGCATGGAGCATGTCGTCCAGCTTCACGATGATCGCCATGTCAGACCGTCCCTTCGAGGTCGGTCCGCATCCGGGCACCATGTTCGAACACGCGCGCAAGAACGAACAGCAGCAGCACCGCAAGCCAGGGCGCGAAGGAGAAGCTCCAGCCGACGTCCAGTCCGCGCGCGCCGTCCTCGGCGGAGACACGGGCAGCGATTGCCGCGACCGCGATGCGCAGCAGCTCGAGATACAACACGGACCACGCAATCACGGTGAGGCGCCGGGAGTTGTCGTCAATGAACGGGTCGCCGGCCACCACCGTCTGCACCATCGCCAGCAGGCGAATAAGCACCAGGTGCACGGCGGGTACGGCCGCCAGTCCGACAAGCATGATGAATCGCGCGCCGCGTGAGATCGTCGAGGTCAACTTCGCCGGCGAGATGCCGAGGGCGTTGAACACCTGGTCAGGTGCCACCAGCGTCGCGACCAGGAGGGCGAGGAGCGCAAATCCGTAAACAAGGTTCAGTACGCGCAACGCGCGCAGCACTCGTCGCGTGAGGGCAAGCGTTCCGGATGGCTGTGGGAGCATGGCCGTGTGGTATATATGGAAGTCCCCGGCGTAGTTGCCGACAAACGATAATAGTTTTATCGTTTCTCGAAATCAATACATCGTTAATCGACAAATAGTTTCAGCCGGTTAGGGCCCGATCCACCGACTTGCGGAGTGACCGTGGCTCTTTCGCCGGCGTCAATCAGCCATGCGAGGACAAACATGGTTGTGGGCGACCGCCCTACTGCTGAACGGGTGCGAGTATCTCCCTGAGCGCGTCCGCGAGACGCCGGAACTGACCGGCCTTGTCACCCAGGCGGGGACGCCGGTCTCCGGGGCGACGGTCAGCCTCCTCACCATTCCGGATGATGCACCTGGCGCCCCCGATTGCGGCGCCGCCGACATCTTCGCGCAGACCAACGGCGATGGTGCCTTCAGCCTCGACGCGCTCACACGTGTCGCGCTGCGTCGCGATTCGATGAAGACTGCCAGCGCCGCTGGTCGAGGACGGTTTGTCCTGTGTATTCAGCCGCCCGCGACGAAGGACTTCTCCGTCGCTTTCCGCGCCCCCATGGGAATGTGGGATACGCTGGACCTCGCGTGCGATCTCGAACGCGCGTGGCTGGCGCGCGACCGACATGGCGTCGAGGGCCGTTGTGTCACGCAACGCATGGCCGTAGACGCGCAGCCGCTCGGCGCGCGCCCTGGCCGGAGCCCCGCACGCACCTGCGACACCACGACGACGCTGATCGAGCCGCTGCGCCTCGGCGCGATCCGCATCAATGGCAGCATTCCCGAGCTGCGTCGCTTGTGTCCCCAACTGCGAGACACGCTCGTGGAGCGGGATGACCTGTACGGGACCACGCGGCAGATGGCGAGCGTGATGAACGTCGCGGGCGAGCCGGTGATCATCTTCCGCGGCGCTGGCGTCATTTACCAGATTGTCGTGCAGTCTCCGAAGTTTCGCACGACGGACTCACTTGGTGTCGGCACGTCGGTGCGGCGCCTGCTGGACAAGCCCGAGCTGAACGTCGTGGTGGCCGGCGTACATCAGGGACCGTACGTGCTTGCATGGCACGGATCGGAGTGCGGTCTTGGATACTCGCTGACCCGGCCGACGTATGACCGACGCGATCGTATCGGCGTCCCAATCCCCGTCGAGCGACTGCGGGTGTGGCCCGCCGAGACGAGCATTCGCCGCGTGATCATCGGCTTCTGTCCGCAGCGCGAAGTGATCGACATGCGACCGTCGTGATGGTCCCCCCTCATCCAGTCCCACAGCTCAGGAGCATCTGGAACACAGGAACGTGAGAATGCAGGAATGCCACGTAGGTTTGGCTTCGGTCGAACCCCCTGGATTGGTTGCGGTGGGTCTTCACGCCGGCGAAGATTGACGTACAATTGGCCAGGTAACTGCAAAAGCATTTGGAACGCAGAGGACGCGGAGGGGGCAGTGGCCTTTAAAATATTGAAGAGCATCTGTGTTCTCCTGCTTGCTTCCCAGGCGCTCGGCGCTCAGGCTCTCACGGGACGCATCAGCGACGGTACCAACGCGCGGCCAGTCGCCGGTGCAGTCGTCATGCTGAGAGATTCTTCAGGCTACGCCATCACACGCACCATCACCAACGACTCCGGACACTACAGGCTCCGGCTTGCGGGCAGGTACGTCGGCGTCGAGGTGCGTCGCATCGGATATCGTCCAACCAGCCGCCCCGTGCCTGCGCTGAACGAGGATGCGCGCCTGGATATCGAGCTGCGTCCGGTCGCTACTATGCTCGAAGCCGTACGCGTCGCCGACCGTTCGGTTTGTCCCGCGCGACGGGATCGGGCACAGGCTCTCGCGCTCTGGGAACAGGCGAAATCGGCGCTGCTTGCCACGGTCGTGAGCGCCGATGTCAACCCTGGCGCGATGCGCGTCCTGACGTACCAGCGCTGGCTGGACGCGCGCGGCGTGCGCATACAGGAGCAGCATGTCCAGATCGCCGACCAGACAGCGGCGGCGTCCTTCGCTGCGGCCGCGGGCGCACAGGATTTCGTCGAGAAGGGCTTCATAACCACGAAGGCCGGACGACCGCAGTACCACGCACCCGATGCCCACGTTCTCCTCGACGAGCGTTTTACCCAGGGCTATTGCTTCGCGCTCACGCGATCTGGGTCGAGGCCGCCCGAGTTTCTGGGATTGAGCTTCGCCCCCGCGCGTCGCGTCCGGGACGTGACAGGCATCGAAGGAACGTTGTGGGTCGACACCCTGCGGCGGCGGCTGGTGGACATCGAGTACCGCTACGCAACCAGCGACCGTTCCGATCGGCCGAAGTCCGGTGGCTTCGTCAGCTTTCACGAGCTCCGCAACGGAACATCGCTGATCGATCGTTGGGGCATCCGGATGGTACATGCCGAGCAGTTGCGGATTGTCGCTCCCCCTGCCAGTGCACGTGCCGCGGATCGGATCATCGATGCTCCGAATGCCCCGGTCAGTCACATGACGGAAGGAGGCGGTGAGCTCGCCAGCGTGCGCTGGCCCGACGGCCACACATGGCGCGCCCCGCTCGGCGCGCTTCGCTCCCGCGTGACCGATCGCGGCGGACGGCCGATGTCGCACACGAAGGTCCGGTTGAAAGGCACCGACTACAGCGCGACGACTGACAGCAGCGGCGTGGTCGATATCCGCGAGCTGCTCCCCGGGCCCTACGACGTCGAGATCATCGACTCCGCGCTGGCGACCATCGACATCCCCATCGCCACCGCGATCCGTTTCGAGGCCGAGCGTGACGTCACGTTCACCGAGCCACTCGCTGCGTCGTCCGCCGTGGATCAGGTGACGAAGATGTGCAAGGACGACGGCGCGTGGACGACCGGGTCGGTGCTGCTGATTGCGCGCGTTTTCGGCGCGGACAACCAGCCGGTATCTGGCGCGAGCTGGGAGCTCGGTGACGACCGGGGAGCGGTAGGCTCAGATGGCGTGTTCGTGTACTGCAAGGGTCTCGAGACCGGCCAGCGACTCAAGCTGCTGGTGCATTCTGGTGCCGACGCACCACAAGAGCACACCGTGACAATCTCGCGTCAGCTGAACGTCGAACGCGTGCAACTGCCGAAGTAACGTCGGCTGTGTCGAGTCCCACAGTTCAGAGTAGATGTGGAATACACGTGGGTGCACCAGCCACGAGCTGCTAGCATCCGCGCGAGTGATACCAGACCTGCGGCCGGCCTCGTACGTCCAGGTACTCGACCCAGACCTTCCGCGTGCGGCGCACCACAGCATCGCCGCTCATGCAATAGTCGGATGGAGTCACGAGTGATACGAGGAGCCAACGTCCGCGGACGCTGTCGGTAGCGTGCATGATGTGATCGCGAGTTGGCGGAGGTAGAAGTTCGCCTGCCGGCTCCAGTGCGATACGGAGATGCATGCTGTCGAGCGCGAACAGTGGTTGCTGTGGGAGATGCTCAGCCCACCAGACAGTTTCGAGACGCGTGTCGCGCACGTCGGCCCAGCCAGTCAGCCAGTTGCCGGCATCATCGGTCCCGAGCCGTCCTTGCACCCAGCGGCCATCCTGAGTCACGCTGTCGATTACGATCCCGGAGTGCTCATAGCCGAACTCCACCAGGTTCGGCGCCGCCATCCCCGGCGCTGCCACCCCGTAGCGCCAGTTGTTGTTCGAACTGCTGGTATTGGTCCGAATGAGGAGAAGGCCGGCCAGGGGCGCTTTCTCGTCAGGGCGACTGCGGAAACGGAGCGTGTCCGTTCGCGGCAGCACACCGGCGACACTGCCCGGCGGCCCGTCACGTCCATCTTCCGCAACGGCGACGACCCCGCGCCCATAGTCCGCGACGGGAATCTGGTGCGGGTGCCATATGACCGTCCTCCACGGCTGCCCCTCAGTGGTGGGGGCACCAGGAACTGCATTCGCCGCCGTGTCCGAAGGTTCCTCCCTGGCGGGCGCTACGCACGCGACAGTGCCGACAACGAGCACTCGAAACCAGCCCTTGTAGGGCTGAGACAAACGAGACCATGAAAAGCGCATCACACCTGAGGTGGCGGCGACAGACCTAATGATGGTTGCGACATGCTCGCGAAGCGAGGCATGATTGTGCCATGAAAACGCTTGCCATCCTGGCTGCCTTTGCGTTCCTCGGAGCGTGTGACGACAACGACGCCGACGATGCGGACGGGCTACCGCTGTTCCTCAACTCCGGGAAAATCCTCCCGGCTACCCTGCCGTTCTCGGAAGCCGTGCGGGTTGGCAACACCGTCTACCTCTCCGGTCAGATCGGCATCACGCCCGGTTCCATGACCCTCGTGGCTGGCGGCATCGAAGCCGAGGCGCGCCAGACGATGGAGAACATCCGCACGACGCTGACCGCGCACGGCCTCGCGATGTCCAGCGTCGTGAAATGCACGGTGATGCTAGCCGACATGAAGGACTGGCCCACCTTCAACACGATCTACCAGACGTTCTTCACCGCTCCATACCCTGCGCGCTCCGCCCTCGGCGCCAATGGCCTTGCACTCGGGGCGCGGGTGGAAGTCGAATGTCTTGCGGTCGTTCCACCTGTGCGACCATGAACACAGGCGGCTACTGCGTCGCGAGCGTCGACTGAATGAAGCGCACAGGTCCGCGGCGCGGTGCCTGCATACGATGTGAGATATGCTGCGCACAAGCTTGATGATCCTGGGAGGATTCGTGATTGCTGTCACGATCCTCCCTTTCTTTCGGTCGAAGGCATGGTGGGTTCGCATCTGGGACTTTCCGCGACTCCAGCTCGCACTCCTTGGTGCCCTCGCTGGCGTTGGCGCCGTGGTCTCCACTGAAGGTTCCCTCTCCCCGGGATCCTGGCTCTTTGTCGCAGTACTCGGCGGTGCAGTGCTGTATCAGGCCGGGTTCGTCTGGCGCTATTCCCGCCTCGCGCCACTCGAGGTCGAGTCAAGCCGATCGGGAAATCGGCCGCGACTGACTGTCGCCGTCTCCAACGTGCTCCAGACGAACCGTGATTCCGATCGCCTGATCCGCGTGCTGACAGAGGCTGACGCCGATGTGATGCTGTTCGTGGAGACCAACGATTGGTGGCGCGAGCACCTCGACGTGCTTCTCGCGACACATCCACATACTGTCCAGTGCGCGCTGTCCAATACCTACGGCATGCTTCTGTATTCACGCCTGCCGCTGCTGGATACCTCCATCGATTTCCTCGTCCAGGCGGACGTGCCCTCCATCCAGGCGCAGCTCCGGCTCGACGACGGCACGACGGTCTGGTTGAATTGCGTGCACCCCCGCCCGCCAGCGCCGGGCGAGAGCGACGAGTCGCTGGAACGTGATGTTGAACTGCTCCTTGTTGGCAAGCGAGTTTGTGATGCCAGCCAGCCGGTCGTGGTCTGCGGAGACTTGAACGACGTGGCATGGTCGCGAACGACGCGGCTCTTTCAGAAGACGAGTGGCCTCGTCGATCCGCGGAAGGGACGCGGGATGTTCAGCACGTTCCACGCAAAGTTCCCCGTCCTGCGCTTTCCGCTCGATCACATCCTGCATTCCACGGAATTTCGGCTGGTGGAGATGCGACGTCTCCCGTATGTCGGCTCCGACCATTTTCCCGTCGTGGCTTCGTTGAGTCTCGAGCCGGATGCCACGTCCGAGCAGGCGGCGCCGGCGCCTGACGCGGCGGACAAGCAGGAGGCGCAGGCGACGATTGCGGGCGGCAAATCGAGCGGAAGCCCTGACACGCCGTTCAGCCGCTCCGCAACGCCGTGCCCCGTGACGGGACTGCATTTCCCGCCCTAAGACTGGTATGCAAGGACGACCATGGTATTGCGCTGCGGCCGCACTGCTTGGCGCATGTGAACACCTCCCCGAGCGCGTCCGCGACACCCCGGAGTTGACCGGCCATGTCACCCAGGCGGGCACGCCCGTCTCTGGTGCCATCGTCAGCCTGGTCACCATCGCAGAGGACGCACTCGGCGCCCCTGACTGCCGCGACGCGCGCCGTGACGCCGTGACCGACACGAACGGCGCGTTTACCATGGCAGCACGCACCCGCCTGGAATTACGGCGGGATTCAATGAAGACTGCTAATACGGCTGGGCGTGGACGGTTTATCGTCTGCATTGATGCGCCTCGGCCTCCGACGTCCGTAACTGCAAACGGAACGCAGAAGCCGCCGAGGGCGCAGTGGTTATCAGGGGCGCGGCGTACACTCCGTGAAGCAACTCCAGCTGAACGACTGGTCCGGCCGAAAGAACGTCGTGGCGTCAGGGTATGCCGCCGCCACCTTGCTCGCGATGCTGCGACCAGCGGACAGGCCCGCGTCGACGTGGATGGCAATGACGCGCGTCGGCTGGATGTACTGCGCGATTACGCGCCGCGACTCATCGCTCAGCAACGCCCAGTACGGGACCAGCGCGACATCGATGCCCGCCTTGTGGAGCCCGAGGGGTGCGATGGTCTGCTCGCTGATTTCCGCGTCGCCCAGATGCAGGACGCGAAGCCCGGCCATCTGCACGATGAAGGCAAGGTGCTCGACGGCACGATGCTCGACTCCTCCGTGCGGGACGCGATAGACGTAGATCGTTACCCCATTGATGACAGTGTACTGTGACTTGCCGGGCTCGATTCGCCGGGCGATCAGGCGGGCGCTGTTGAAGTTCCTGAGGTTCATCGACGCACGCAGGCTGTCGATGACCTGAGGCGAGGACATCACCATTGTTGCTGGACTGAAGCGCAGGTGACTGGCGATAGGCTCCGGCGCGAAGTGATCGCCGTGGTGGTGCGTGATCAGGATCGCGTCGACCGCGCTGTATGGCGGCTGTGCCAGCGCGACCTGGACCTGCGTCTGCTCGTCCGGCACCGCGTACGATCGATAACGACGGAACAGGGCATCGACGAGCACCTTGTCTGCACCGGCGCTGATCATCACGCCGGCGTTCGCGAGATTCGTGATCTTTACCGTCGGTCGACCCGTGGGCGCCTCGACCGCAACGTTTCTGGACACGTCGGGGGCCAGGCTGAGCGTCTTGATTCCAAGACGACACCAATATTCGCCCTTGCCGATTCCGGGGATCGCCCATCCGGCCAGGTCCGTCGCGGTGCGGCTGACATATGGCACGAAGTCGAGTCGCGCGCCGTTCCATCCCAGGAATCGCACCGAATCGAGAGCCAGCCGCTCGTCGTACAGTCGCGTGCGCTGCCGCGCGTACGCCACGACGTGGCCGATGTTGTCACCGAAACGGTGCGATGGATTGCCCTGCATCCAACCGGTACCGGTCGTGAAGAGAAAGGGACGTGCGAACTCGGCGACGAGTCCGGCCGAGTCAGCGTCGTTGAAAGCGTCGAACCACCGGTCGATCGCCATCACGGCCTCGCGGCCGCTGCATCCTTCCCTCGCGCCGGCGGTGTCCCCGATGATGCTCCATCGCAGGCGCTGCGCTCCGGCGGCGGATGCCGTCGCAGCGCAGAGCAGGAGTGCGGTAATGAATCTTCTCATGGGCCATCGCCTCATGGTACGGCGCCGTGCGCGCCGGGCACCACATACGGAATGCACGATCCCGCGTAGATCCGGCGAACCCGGAGCGTCGGCGGCTGGTTGCGGAGCTGCTGCATGGAGATCCTGCGCCCCGATCCGAGCATCGCGAGCCAGCCCGGGCGGCCGGAGGCGAACGCCATTCCGCATTGTCGGCCCTCCCACGCAAGCAGGTATGGGCCTCCCTGCTCGTCACTGAGAATGGCGCTGAGATCGGCCCGGCCTGCAAGCCTGCTCATCGGCATGCCGACACGCACTCCCTCCGGCGTCCGGAACCCGGAGCCACCAACCGCAATGTCGGCGATGAGGCCCTGGCTATTGCGAAAGATCACAGGCTCACCAGCAATGTCGAGCACGAGACGCGGTTCCGGCCCGGGAAGCATGGAGAACACTTCGTCGAACATGGTATCGCGGATGCCAGGGCACACCCGTCGCAGCTGGGCGATGTCGCCAAAGACACGCAGCGGACCGATCCCTGTCGGCCCGATCTCGGTGGCCGTGGTATCACAGATGCGAGGTGGAAATCGCGGGATTCGCATCGCAAGCGGCTGGCCGTCCAGCGCGTACCGCGTGATCAGGCATTGACCCGATGAGCCAAGCCGGTCCTCCCGCAGCCAGGTGCGGGCGCGATCGCATTCGACGTACAGGCTATCCCATCGCGTCGCCATCGTGCGGAAGAGTGTATCATGATTCGCGTCGCCTTCGCCGCGGATACACAGCAGCAGTGGATCGTCGGTGTCGGGCCGCTCGGCGGACGATCGCCAACGCCGGGCCGCGCGCGCGGTGAAGCGTCCGTCCTGGTCCGTGCGAGCCGACACGAGCGCCTCGCCGCATGTGACGGCGACGCCAGCCGGCGCCCTGGCCAGGATAATCGTCGCATTCGCGACCGGATTGCCCGCCTGCACCACCCGCCCGGCGACATCGGGAGTCTTTCTGTCTCCCTGCGGGAGGCGATCGCACCCCGTCAAGCCCGCGGTCAGGGACGCGGCCAGCGCGAGGCACCACGGCGTTCCGAATACGCTCCTCATCGACACACAGAAGACGATTTTGCGCTTTCGGATGTGACATTTTCCGTCCGCCTGTGCGCAACGTCACACCACAAGGCGGCGTGTCTCGGCCGCGATCATCACTTCCACCTCAGCGAAGCACGGTGATTGGATCGGCCTGGGTCGCGCGCCGCACCGGCACCATCAGCGCAATCCCCGCACACGCGAGCAGTATCAACACCGCTGCGCCGATGGTCAGCGGATCGAATGCCGGAACACCGTGCAGCTGTGAGCTCACCAGGCGAGCGGCCGCGAAGATTCCACCCGCGCCGATCCCCAGCCCGACGGCCATCCATACGCCGCCCTGCCGCAGCACGAGCGCCGCGACCGACCGACGACTCGCGCCCAACGCGATTCGCACACTGAACTCACGTTCGCGCGCCGCCGCCATGCTCGTGAACATCGCGTAGACGCCGACGGACGCAAGGAGCAGCGCCAGCAGCCCGAACGCGGCCATCAGCATTACGGGAAGCTTCTGCGCCGCAAACCCCTCCGCCACGAGATCGTCCATCGTCTTCACCTGGTGCATGGGAAGGCCGGGGTCGATCGCCTTGAGCGTCGCGCGAATGCTGGCGCTCAGCGCAGTGGGATCGCCGTCGACGCGAACCCCGAAGGCCTCGCCGAACGGCTGCTGCCGCTGGGAAAAGAACATCATCGGCTCGGGGGCGAGCGCAAGTGGACTGTTCCGCACGTTGCCGGTGATACCGACGATCGTGGTCCACGGCACGTCGGGGTTCGGTGGCCCCCACTGCACCTGCTGGCCGAGGGCGTCGCCATTCGGGAAGTACTTCTTCGCGAAGGCATCGGTGATGACCATGACCGGAGAGCCCGTCGCCAGATCCGACGAATTGAAGGTGCGCCCCGCCAGCAGCGGAATACCCATCGTCCTGAAGAAGTCGTCGTTTACACGGGACGTCGTGATGAATGGAACCGGCTCGTTGGCTTCCCAGGGACGCGACCGCAGGAAGATGCCGTTGCTGTTGCCGATCCTCGTGGGCATGCCACCCGCGATCGCCACACCCGTCACACCGGGGAGCGCCCGCAGCCGCTCCTCGAAATCCTGCTTGAACGCCAGACGCGGGCCCGACGCGTTGTAGCGTCCCGGCAGCGGCACAGTAAACGTGAGCATTCGCTCAGAGTCGAAGCCCATGGGGGCATTGACGATCGTCCAGAGGCTGCGTGCGAGGAGGCCGGCCGCGGCGAGGAGACTCACACACAGCGCGATCTGCCCGGCGACCAGCATCCCACGCATCCGCCGGCTGCGGACGCTCTCGGTGGATCCGCGGGTTTCGTCGCGCAGCGTCCCCTGCACGTTGGCTCGCCCGACCGATAGCGCCGGACCGAGGCCGAACGCGATTCCCGTCACGAGTGCGAGCCCGAAGGTGAACAGCACCGCGCCCCCATCGAGGGACAAGTCAGCGTAGTTCGGGATCGCACGCAGCGACAGTCCCCGCAGGGCGCCGAGCAGTGTCGTCGCGAGTGCAACCCCCGCGATTGCTCCCGCGGCGGCGAGGAGCACGCTCTCGGTGAGCAGCTGTCGGACGATGCGACCGCGGCCGGCGCCGAGCGCGACGCGAACCGCGAACTCCTTCCGGCGGGAGAGGGTGCGTGAGAGCAACGCGCCGGCGAGGTTCGCGCAGGTGATGAGCAGCACGAGGCCCGCGCTTGCGAGCAGGACGAGCAGCGGCTTCCTCGTGTCGCCCACCATGGCATCACGCAGCGGCCGTCCCATGAGGCCGATCCCGAGATTGTCCTTCGGATAAAGCTTCTCGAGCTCATCACCGATGGTGTTAAGCTCCGCGGCGGCGGCTTCCGGGGTGACGCCCGGCTTGAGTCGGCCGACCATGCCGAAATTGTGCGAGCCGCGGACGGCGATCGGGTCGCGCATGTAGGGCGCGATGTTCATCGGCATGTAGTAATCGGCGCCATCCTCGGGCATCACGAAGCCGCGCGGCAGTACGCCAACCACCGTGCGTGTGATGTTGTTGAGACGCACCGTCTTCCCGACAACGTCTCCTGCCCCACCGAACACCTGCTGCCACGTGTGCCAGGGGATCATGACGTTGTACGCCGTGTCGCGCATCCCGTCGGCATCGGTGAACATCGAACCGAGGATGGGCCGGACGCCGAGAGTCGTGAAGAGCGAGGGCTCGACCCAGCGCGCCTTGACGATCTGCGGCTGGTCGCCCGTGTCGTGGATCATGTCGCGTTCGGAGAGCCACGCGCCGAAGGAAGTGAAGGACTTCTGGCGCTCCCGCAGGTCGCTGATCGTCCCCGCGCTCAGCGAGCCGCGTTCGTCGCCCAGCGCCTTGATGGGCGACCGGACGCGCATCAGCCGATCGGCGTCGACGTATGGCAGCGAGTTGAGGAGCACCGACTTCACCACGCCAAAGACGGCAGCATTGGCGCCGATGCCAAGCGCCAGCGTGACGACCGCGAGCGCGGTGAACACGGGTGCCCGGAGCGCTGCCCGTGCGGCGAAGACGAGATCCTGCTTGAGGTCCTCGAACCACTCGCGGCGTGCGTCCGTCTTCCGTTCCTCGGCCAGGAGACGCGCGCATTCCTCGCGCACACCGGCAACGTCGCCGAAGCGCTCCATGGCGGCCTGTCGCGCCTGCTCGGGAGACATCCCGGCGGCAATATTGGCCTGGATGCGTGTCTCGAGATGGAAGCGCAGCTCCGAATCGACTTCCTTCTCGGGTTTGCCGGGGACGAACGGAAGCTTTTTGGGCTCTTTCATATATGTAGTGTCGGGTTTACTGCTAACGACCAAGTGCTTACCGCCAAGTGCTTACTGCCAAGTGCTTGCTGCCAAGTGCTTACTGCCTAGGGCTTAGGGCCAACTGCTCAGGGCCAACTACCAACGTCTACTTCGCCCAGGAAGGTGCGACGGTACTGCCGATGGCCTGGTCCACCGCGGACGCAAAGCGTCGCCAGCCTGATGTCTGGTCCCGGAACTGGCGCCTTCCCTCGGCCGTAAGGCGATAGAACTTCGCGCGGCGGTTGTTCTCCGAGAGCCCCCACTCGGCGGTTATCCAGCGCTTCTTTGCCATCCGATACAGCGCGGGGTAAAGCGAGCCTTCTTCGACACTGAGGGCGTCGCCTGTCACGTTCTCGATCCAGCTCGCGATGCCGTACCCATGCATGGGACCCCATGTGAGGGTCTTGAGCACGAGCAGTTCCACGGTGCCCTGCAACAGTCCTGAATCCTTGTCGAACACGTGTGTCCCCTGGGTGAGTGGAGCGATACTCGGCATCCGGCCTCGGCTTTCAGCCTCGGCATCGGCTGGTTACCTATACGCGTCTAAGGGTAGTGCTGTTTCATTAGACGCGCCAAGGGAAGAAAGGGTTTGTTTGACTTGGCGCCCAGAGGTCCACAAACTCACCCGAATGACACTCCTCCCCCGCGCCGCGCTGGCGAGCCTTCTCCTGGCCTGCACTCCGGCACTGTCACTCGCACAGGCGACCGCCCCATTCGACGTCCACGAGGCATCCATCCGCGACCTCCAGGCCGCGATGACCGATGGTCGCACCACGGCCGTCGCCCTCGTCGACGCGTATCTCGCGCGCATCGAGGCCTACGACCGCGGCGGGCCGCGCATCAACGCCATCATTCGCCTGAACCCGCGCGCGCGCGAACAGGCGGCGGCGCTGGACCGCGAGCGGCGCGCGGGTCGGGTACGCGGCATCTGGCACGGTATCCCCATCGTTCTCAAGGACAACTTCGAGAACGCTGACATGCCCGCCACCGGTGGATCGGCCGCCCTCGCGACCATTCCCGCCACACGCGACGGCTTCATCGTCAAGCGACTGCGCGACGCCGGCGCCATCATCCTGGGCATGGCCAACATGCAGGAGCTTGCGTTTGGCTTCGAGAATGCGAGTGGACTCGGCGGGCAGACGCTCAACCCGTACGACCTGCGCCGCTGCCCCGGGGGCTCGAGCGGCGGCACCGGCGCCGCGATTGCTGCGTCCTTCGCCGCGATCGGCTGGGGGACGGACACCTGCGGCTCCATCAGGGTTCCTTCGTCGTTCAACAACCTCGTGGGACTTCGCCCCACCCAGGGAATCGCAAGCCGCGACGGTATCCTGCCACTCACCATCAATGGTGACATCCCCGGGCCGATGGCGCGCAGCATCACCGACCTCGCCATCGGCCTCGATATCACTGTCGGCGCGGACAGCGCCGACACGACCACGCACGTCGCGCGCACGCGTCCCCTCCCGCGCTTCGTCGATTCGCTGAGCGCAACCTCGCTTCGCGGCGCGCGCATCGGCGTGTTCCTGCCGTACTTCCGCGATGCGCATCCTGACGTTGCGAGCACCGTACGCGCGGCGATCCGCGCGATGCAGGCACAGGGCGCGGAAATCGTCGAGGTCAACGTTCCCCTCGATACGTTCGCCGCGAACACGAGCCTGGTGTTCGCCGAGATGCGGCTGGCGATGGATGCCTGGCTTGCCGGACTGCCGAGATCCACGGTGCGCACCTTTGCGGACCTCGTCGCCACCGGGCTGCACCACCAGACGGCGGAGGGGCGCATCCGTCCCGCGTCGGCAATCACGTCCGAAGATGCCGCGCGGCGTATCGCCGCCGTGAACACGCGCCGCACTGCACTGCGGGCCGCGATCGTCGGGGTGCTCGACTCGTTGCGGCTCGACGCCTTGGTGTATCCCACCACTCGCCAGGTCCCCGCGCCGCTGGGCGAAGTGCCGCAGGGAATCTCGTGCGCGCTCGGTGCACACAGCGGCTTCCCATCGCTCGCGATGCCGGCCGGCTTCACTTCCGAAGGCGTGCCCGTCGGCCTCGAGCTGCTGGGACGCCCCTTTGCCGACGCGCGGCTCGTGTCCCTCGGCTATGCGTTCGAGCAATCCGGATCGCGCAGGAGGGCGCCCGTAACCACTCCTCCGCTTGGTGTGAACGTCGCCGAGTCGCAGGTGCGCACGGTCGTCACTGCCGGCAACGCGACTGGTCGCGTCGTGCTGACCTTCTCACGCGGACGTGACGAGGTGGCGTGGGGCGTCCTGGTGAGCGGCGTGTCGCCAGCCGACGTGCTTGGGGTGTACCTGCAGCGGGCCGATTCTGCGGGGACTCGCATGGTGCTGCACCGGCTCGTCGCAGCCGGCGCACTGCGCGGCGAAGGACGCGGATTGCTGCGGCCATCGGAGCGTGTCGCATTGCAGGCGGGAAGGTTGTCGGTGCGGCTCGTGACGCGCGCAGTGCCCAGCGGTCGCGGAAGCGTCGTCACCATCCCTTCGTCGCAGTAGTCGTCACTGGCCGACCGCCGTACAGTAAATAGTTGCGCTGCGTCACAAAATCGGGGCGCACGCCTTGCCTCGCTCTCCTGTGCACCGGGCAGGAGAATGTGATGAAGGCCACGCGCAAGCTGGACCTCGATACGCACCGTATTCAAGGGCTCGAAGCCGAGCTCGCCGCGCTCCGCGAACGGAACGCAGCGCTCGAGCAGCAGCTCCGCGAGGACGAACCGCAGCGCATCGCAGAGCGCGCGCAGATGGTCAACATGATCACCGCGGCCCGTGACATTCACCGCGCGCTCTATACCGACAACATCTATCGCCTCATCCTCGAGACCGCGCTCGGCCTCAGCTCCGCGCAGCGCGGTTGCTTGCTCCGGACGGTGCACGGTGACATGCAGGTCGCGGCGGCAATCGGCGTGGGACTCGCCGATGGCGATGCGCCCCCGCCGTTCCTGCGCGCCATTGCGGATCGCGTGCAGTCTCGCGGGACGCCAGTGCGCTGGGCGGAGCGTGAGGCGGCGTTTGGCGTCGATGACGACCGGCGTGACGCCTTCACCAATGCCCTGGCGGCGCCAGTGATGCTGCATGGCCGGGTGGACGGTGTAATCCTCGTCGCCGACCGGGTCCAGAGCGCCTTCGACGCCACCGACGAGGACAACCTCCTCGTCCTCGGCGGCGAGGCATCGGTCGCTATCCAGAATGCGCGGTTGCGCGACGAGATCCATGGTGCCTTCGTGACCACGCTGGCGCTGCTCGCGGATCTGGTGGAAGCGAGGGACCCGTACACCGCCGGCCACTGCGAGCGGGTGTCCCGCTACGCGCGCGCGACGGCGCGTCGCCTGCAACTCAGCGACGAGCAGCAGCAGGTCGCATCCTATGCGGCGCTGCTGCATGACATCGGCAAGATCGGCATCAGCGACGACATCCTGAACAAGCCGGGCCCGCTCACACCGGAGGAGCGCGCACGGATGCAGGAGCACGTGCGCATCGGCAATACGCTGCTGGGGAAGGTGCCGCTCCTGCGCGATGTCGCCGACGTGGTGCTGCATCATCACGAACGGTACGACGGCCGCGGATATCCCGATGGCGTGGCGGGAGACGCGATCCCTATCGAAGCGCGCGTGGTCAGCGTCGTCGACGCCTACTGCGCGATGCTCGACGCCAGGAGCTACAAGCCGCCGGTCTCCAGCGCGGACGCGCGCGCGGAGCTGCACCGGCATTCCGGGAGCCAGTTCGACCCGGTCGTCGTCCAGGCGGCGCTCGAGGCCATCGAAGCCGTGGACTCCGGGAGCTTCGAGGTCAGCGAGGCGGGCGCAATCCCCGGCATTCTTGCGCGCCGCCTCCTCGAAGTGCAGCGCCCGTAGCTGCGGTCAGCGTCTGCTGACGCTACGTCGTTCGTACCAGATAGCGGAGGTGCGGTCACTCCGACGCCCTCGATCACTCTCGGATTACCCAGGATCGACGGCGAGTGGTCGAGCCGGTCGAAGAGCCGGATGCCGGACCCCAGCAGCACCGCGGCGACGTCCACACAGATTTCGTCGAGGAGTCCGGCATTCAGCAGCTGCTGGATGGTGTCGGCGCCATGGACGCCGACGGACTTTCCTCGCGCGGCAGCTTTCGCCTGGCGTACGGCGCTCTCGATGCCGTCGGTGACGAAGTGGACCGTCGAATCAGGTCGCGGCCATCCCTCCGGGATCTTGTGCGTCAGCACGAACGCCGGTCCCCAGCCGTGATTTCCGTTCCAGCCACGGGCGACGTCGAAGGTGCGCCGTCCCGTGAGCATCGCGCCGATTTCCGCGGTGAGACCGCGAATGTACCCCGCGCTCGGCGGGGACACCTTGAACGTCATCGGGTCCGAGCCCCCGGTATTGATTTCGACGGTGCCGGAGTTGAAGTACCAGTCGAACACTTCCTCCACGCCGTCGTTGTCGTCGGCAACGAAGCCGTCGAGCGACATGGACATGATTGCGACAACCTTCGACATTGGCGATGTTCCCGTTCGATGTGAGCCTGCCTGATGCCGCCAGACTTCAGTCGGACCGGAGCGCGGTCATCGGATCAACCCGCGTTGCCCGGAGCGCCGGAGCGATCGTGGCCACCAGGGCAGTGATGGCCAGGATCACCGGGACCATGAAGAACGTCGTGAGGTCGCGCGCTTCCACCCCGTAAAGCAGCGCCGCCATGATGCGCACCGCGAAGAAGGCCGCCAGCAGGCCCAAGGCAATCCCCGCCAGCACCACACGGCCGCTCTGGCCGAAGACCATGAACATCACGGTACGACGCGACGCACCCAGCGCCATCCGCACGCCCAGCTCGCGGGTCCGTTGCGCCACGGCATGCGAGATCACGCCATACAGACCGACGCACGCGAGCACGAGGGACATCAGCGCAAAGATCGCCAGCACGTTCCCCTGCAGGCGCTGCCGCCAGAGGGAACGCGACACCACCTCGCCGAACGTCTGCACGTCGGACACCGGCACCTGCGGATCGATGGCGCGCACGGCAGCCTGCAGCTGCGGCAGGAGCGACGCGGGATCGTCCAGCGTCGTGCGGATCACGAGGGTCTGGCCACGCGTGGGCCATGCCAACCAGGGGAAGTACGTCGCGGGTCCCATCGGCCGCGGCAGCTCATAGTGCCGGTAGTCCCGGACCACGCCAACCACCGTGGCCATCGGCCACCCATTCACCTTGATGCGTCGGCCGATCGGATCGTTGCCGCCGAATCCCTCTTCGACCATCCGCTCGTTCACGAGCACCACCGGCGCGACCGTATCCCGGTCCTGCGCGGTGAACCAGCGGCCGCGCACAAGCTCGACCCCCATCGCCCGGAAGAAGTCCGGCGTGACCAGCTGGTTGTGCGTATCCACCTGATCGTTGCGTGACAGCACCGGCATTCCCTCGATTTCCGGCGCGCGGGCCATGACGTTCCAGCCGCTGAAGGGAATCCCCTGGGCATGTCCCACGGCGGTGACGCCGGGAGTGCGTCGGAGCTCCTCGGTCAATCGATTATAAAACTCGAACGACCGCGGCCGCGTATTGTAGGTCACCTGCGGCAGGGTCACGCGCGCGGACAGCACGCCCTGCTCCTGGAAGCCCAGGTCCGTCCCCTGCAGGTTGCGGTAGCTCCGCATCAGCAGCAACGCGCCGATCATCAGCACGACCGAGAGCGCCACTTCGGACATCACGAGCGCGCTCCGGAGCCGCGTGCTCCTGGCACCCGCACCCGCGCGATCGCCGTCGCGGATGCTCGTGTTCAGGTCCACGCGCGACATGCGAACGGCGGGAAGCACGCCGAAGAGCACCCCCGTAAGCAGCGTGATCGCGACCAGGATCATGACGGCCGTTTCGTCCAGTCCGAGTGAGATGAAATACGGCGGTACCTGGTTCGGAAAGGCGAAGCGGAGGAGTCGCACTCCCCACCAGGCCACCGCGATGCCCACCACCCCGCCCAGCCCCGCCACGAGCATGCTCTCCGTGATGAGCTGTCGGCCCAATCGCGTTCGTGACGCGCCAAGTACGCTTCGCAGCGCCAGCTCGCGCGATCGCACCGCCGCGCGCGCCAGCATCAGGTTCGCGACGTTGGCGCACACCAGCAGAAGCACCAGTGCGACGGACCAGAGGAAGACCCGCAGCGGTTGCTGCAGGTCGCCGACGAGGTTTTCGCGAAGTCCGATGACTTCCGAGCGCCAATAGCGGTTGTTGTCCGGGAACTCGATGGCCAGCGCCGCATCGACCCGGCGCAGGTCCGCGGCTCCCTGCTCGGGAGTGACGCCGGGATTGAGGCGTCCGATCGCGCCGGCGTACTGGCGATTGCCGCGCGACTCCGACGACGGGTCGGTCTGGAACGGCACCCAGAGCTCACCGCGGTCTGGGAAGTTGAAGCCGCGGGGCATCACCCCAACCACCGTGTAATCGCGTCCGTCCAGCAGGATCGATCTGCCGATGACGCCGCTGTCCGCCCCGAACCGGCCGCGCCAGATGCCGTCGCTCAACAGCGCGACGCGAGCGCGCTGCGCCCCATCCTCGTCCGCGGCGAAGTGGCGTCCCAGCTGCGGTGCAACTCCGAGCACCCGGAACAGGTGCGATGAAACCGCCGCGCCGTTGACCCGCTGTGCCACGGAATCCTGTCCCGCGAGCGTGAAGCTGCCCCACGACCAGATCGCGATGTCCTCGAAGGAGCGGCTCCCCTCGCGCCACGACTGATAGTCCGGCCAGGAGATGTTCACCCGGTTCCAGCCGCGCTCGGGATTCTCGCTGTAGATGGCCACGAGACGGTCCGGCTCGCGGAATGGCAGTGGGCGCACGAGGATGGAATATCCCGCCGAGACGATCGCCGCGGTTGCCCCGATTCCCAGCCCCGCCGTGACCACAGCCGTGACGCTGAACGCCAGGCTCTTGCGCAAGGAGCGCATGCCAACGTGGATGTCGCGTGCGAGGTCGCGCATCCATTCGGATCGGTCGGCGCGGCGGTCGATGCGCGTCCTGATGCGAACGACTTCGTCGACGACGCGCTCGGTGTTCCCGAACTCGGCGTCCGCCGCGCGTCGCGCGTCGTCCGGCGTCATGCCGCGCGCCACGAGGTCACGGACCCGCATCTCCAGGTGGAAGCGCACCTCGTCGGCGGCGTCCGCGCGCGGGTCGCGGCGTAAGAAGCTGAAGTACCGCAGCCAGGCGCTCACGTGGGCTGCTCCGTGGCGTCCAGGACCTTCCCCACCGCGGCGACGAACTGCTTCCAGCTTCCCGACTCGGCGCGCAGCTGCCCCCGGCCCTTCGGCGTGAGACGATAGACGCGGGTGCGTCGCTTGGTGTCGGACAGCTCCCAGCTGGCCGCCACCCATTCGCGTTCCTCGAGACGGTGCAGCGCGGGATACAGCGAGCCTTCACCGACGCGCAACACCTCGCCGGTGAGCTGCTCGATCCAGCGCGCGATGGCGTAGCCGTGCGCCGGTCCCCAGGTGAGCGTCTTGAGGATCAGGAGGTCGAGCGTGCCCTGGAGAAGATCGATTGGCCGCGGCATGTACCCATTGACTGTCGATGTATGGGCAGGAGTCTGTCCCCACACACATCGGATGTCAATGGGTACCGGCTTTCCACGGCGTGAACTGCTTCGGCTCGCCCTCGCCGAGCATCGCCTTCATCTTCGCGTTCGGCGTTCCCGGCACTTCGCCAGTGACGAATGCCGTATGCATCAGCGGCTCCATCAGAAGGCTGATATTGGCGAAGTGCTCGTACTGGAGCGCTCCCGTGTCTTTTGTGCGCACGATCTCCAGCGCTTCTTCCGTCAGCCGCTTCCATTCCGCGACCTTGCCGGGATGGAACCTGACGCGTGCGATTCCCTTGATCTCGTGCACGCTCGCCCTCTTCGCTGGCAGTGTGGTCACAATATTATGACCACAGCGTCTTGAACCGAGAGCCGAGGCCGAGAGCCGAGAGCCGAGGCCGGTAGCCGAAGCCGATAAGTTTCTCCCATGAAATCCATCGGCTTTCTCTCCTTCGGTCACTGGACGCCAGCGTCGCAGTCGCAGACCCGGTCCGGTGCCGATGCGCTCCTGCAGTCCATCGAGCTGAGCGTCGCCGCGGAGGAACTTGGCGCCGATGGCGCCTACTTTCGCGTCCACCACTTCGCGCGGCAGCTCGCGTCACCCTTTCCGTTGCTCGCGGCTGTTGGTGCGCGCACGAAGCGCATCGAGATCGGTACCGCCGTCATCGACATGCGCTACGAGAACCCGCTCTACATGGCGGAGGACGCCGGTGCCGCTGACCTCATCGCCGGCGGACGGCTGCAGCTCGGCATCAGCCGCGGCTCGCCCGAGCAGGTGATCGACGGATGGCGTTACTTCGGCTACGAGCCGCGCGAGGGGGAGACCGAACAGGACATGGCGCGCCGCCACGCCGAGGAGTTCCTCGACGTCATCCGCGGCGAAGGCTTCGCCCGGCCCAATCCCCGTCCGATGTTTCCCAACCCGCCGGGATTGCTGCGGGTGGAGCCGCACTCGCCAGGACTGCGCGAGCGCATCTGGTGGGGCTCCAGCTCCAACGCCACCGCGCAGTGGGCGGCGAAGCTTGGCATGAACCTGCAGAGCTCAACGCTCAAGGATCACGAGAGCAACAAGCCGTTCCACGCGCAGCAGGCGGACCAGATCCGCGCGTATCGCGACACGTTCACCGCCGCCGGGCACACGCGCACGCCACGCATCTCAGTGAGTCGCAGCATCTTCGCACTCATGACCGACGAGGACCGGCTGTTTTTCGGCGAGCGGCAGGGCGACGATCATGTGGGGTGGATCGACCAGAACACGCGCGCGATTTTTGGCCGGACCTACGCCGCAGAGCCGGACCTCCTGGTGAAGCAGCTGGCAGAGGACGAAGCCATCGCGGAAGCGGACACGCTGCTGCTCACGGTGCCGAACCAGCTGGGCGTGGAGTACTGCACGCATTGCATCGAGTCGATCCTGACACACGTTGCGCCCGCCCTCGGCTGGCGCTGATCGCCGAGAGCCGAGGGCTGACAGCCGAGAGCCGAGGCTAATCGTACCGCAACGCCCGCACAGGATCGATCTGCAACGCGCGACGCGCGGGCAGCCAGCTGGCCAGCAGCGCGGCGCCCAGCAGCACGACCGTGACCTGCACGAACGTCCACGGATCCGATGCCTGGATGTGATGCAGCACGGATTGCATGGACGCCGTGAGCAGCCGCGCGCCGACGATGCCGATCACCACGCCCACAGCCGCGAGAAGCATCCCGCGTCCGACGATGAGCTGGCTCACCGAACGGGGTGACGCACCCAGCGCGATCCGCACACCGATCTCCTGGCGCCGTTGGTTTACCGCGAACGCCAGCACGCCGAAGATCCCCAGCGCACCGAGCGTCAGCCCGACCATCCCGAACAATCCCAGCAGCCAGGCGAGGAGCCGCGGACGCGCCACGGAGCCGCCGACGATGGATTCCATCGTGGTGACCGTTGTGATGGTCTGGTTGGGATCGAGCGACCAGATGGCATTCCGCACGGCATTCACGTACTGCATCGGCTCACCCGCGGTCCGGATGACCATGCTCATCCGCGAGCGGAAATTCTGGTGCGCATGCACGTACATGGATGGCTCGATCGGCTCCGAATAGCCGCGCTGCCGGATGTTCTCCACGACGCCGACGACGCGGATCTCGGTGGTGCCTATACGGAGTGCCTTCCCGACCGCGTCCTCGCCCGGCCAGTTGCGACGCGCAGTTTCCTCGTTCACGATCGCGACCATCGGCGCGTTCGCGTTGTCACTCACCATGAAGTCGCGGCCGGCGAGGAAGCGGGTCCCCAGCGCCTTGAAGTAATCGCTGCTGACATGATGGGTCTGGACCATCATGCGGTCTTCCGGAGGAACGGAGCGGCCGGGGATCTCCGGACGCCATCCCTCGCCGTTGCCCCGCATCGGAAGGTCGCGCACTGAACCCGCCGCGAGCACGCCGGGTACGCGCCGGATGTTCTCGAGCACATTCTGGTAGTAGTTGATCCGAGCCTCGCGCGAGGTCAGGCGCTCAGGCAGACCCATGGTCACCACAAGCGCGCTGTCCACGCGGAATCCCGGCTCGATGGCAGTGAGCCTTGCGAAGCTCTTCGTCGCCAGCCCCGCGCCCACCACGAGCATCGCCGCGAGCGCGACCTCCACCACCACGAGCGCACTGCGGAAGCGCTGCCCCGCACCGCCCACCGATCCTCGGCTCCCGCTGCGCAGCGATCGCTCGAGGTTGTGCGACGCGCGCAGTGCCGGCGCGAGCCCGAACAGCAGGCCGCACAGCAGCGAGACGATGACTGTGAAGGTGAGGACCACGCCATCCACGCGAATGTCTCCCGAGCGGGGCAGCTCGCTCGCCCCCGTGGCCACGAGGGCGGGCAGCGCAACCATGCCCAGCCCCACACCCAGCGCGCCACCCAGCAGCCCAAGCATCACGCTCTCGGTAAGCAACTGGCGCGCAATGCGTCCCCGCCCTGCGCCAAGCGCCGCGCGCACCGCGAGCTCGCGCTGGCGACTGCTGGCACGCGCAAGAAGCAGGCTGGCGATGTTGACGCAGGCGATGAGCAGCAGCATCGCGACGGCAACCATGAGAACGATCAAGGGCCGTCGCACTTCACCGAGGATGGAATCGCGCATCCCCTGGGTGGTCACCGAGGTCCATCCCGGGTTGTCGGGATATTGCGTTGACAGCCGCTGCGCGATTCCCGCCAGCTCTGTGCGAAGCTGCGTTTCGGTGACGCCAGGGCGCAGCCGTGCAAAGACCTGAAGGAAATGCGCACCGCGCACCCGGCCGATGTCGTCCGGGCCGAAGAACGCGAGCGGGATCCAGCCGTCGATGGACTGGTTGGCGGGATAGATGAACCCGGCCGGCATCACACCCACCACCTGGAACGCCGCGTCGTTGAGGGTGATGGTCTGGCCGACGATGGATGGATCCGTGCCGAAGCGCCGTGTCCAGAGGCCGTGGCTGAGGACAATCGCATTGCGTCCGGGGACGTGCTCCTCCGGGAGCAGCGTTCGGCCGACGAGGGCGTTGGTGCCGAGTGTCTGGAAGAATCCGTCGGTCACCAGCGCGGTGTTCAGGCGCTCGGGGTTCCCTTTGCCGGTCATGTCGACGCCGACGAGGCCGTCCGCGAAGAAGAAGCCGCCCATGGACTGCGCGACTTTGCTCTCGGCGCGGATGTCGAGATAGTCAGGTTCGGAGAACGCGCCTTGCTCGATGCTGCCGGAAGGCTGCGCATGCCACACCCGCACGAGGCGGTCGGCATCGGCGAAGGGAAGCGGCTCGACCAGGACTCCGCGCACGACGCTGAAGATCGCGGTGTTGGCGCCGATGCCGAGTGCGAGTGTGAGGAGCGCCACAGCGGTGAAGCCTGGTGCACTGCGCAGGGAGCGCATGGCGTAGTGCAGGTCCTGCTTCAGCTCATCGATCATCGTCATGCGATTCTTCTCCCGCTCGCGCCGCATGTCTTCGTCGCGGCAGTAATTGATGGTGTAGTCCAGGTCCCCGAACCGGCGTCGTGCTTCCGCGTGCGCCTCCGCCTCGGACCATCCCTGGCGGACCAGGTCATCCGCGACGTGGTGCAGGTGGTGCTGCAGCTCGAGATCCACGTCGTCGGCAATGCGGCGACGCGAGAGTCCCGGGAACCGAAAGAGTGGCCGTGCGTCCCGGGGGCGGTTCACGCCGGCTGCAGGATCTTGAAGAGGGCTTCGACGTAGCGACGCAGCTCGGCGACGTCTGCCTGGAGCTGCTTGCGTCCGTCGCGTGTGATCTGGTAGAACTTTGCGCGGCGATTGGAGTCGGAGACGCCCCATTCGGAGCTCACCCACCCCTTTCGTTCCAGGCGGTGCAGCCCCTGGTAAAGCGCCGCGTCCTCGACGGCGAGCGCGCCGTCGGTGCGCGTCCGCACCAGTTGCGAGATCCCGTAGCCGTGCAGCGGCCCCCACGTCAGCGTCTTCAGGATCAGCACGTCGACGGTCCCCTGCATGAGTCCGAGCGGTTCACGCGCCATGCGTCGTCTCTCCCCTCATTGTGTGAGTACTCACCATGTGAGGGGAAGATATGTTCGGGTTCGGCGATGGCGCAAGCTTTGGACATGACTACGGACAGAACCACGGACCAAACTGCGGACAGAAGGACGGACAGAACGGCGGACATCACCCCCCTGAAACCGTCAAACCGTCAAACCGT
>DASPMP010000248.1:0-10300 GCA_035626995.1 Gemmatimonadaceae bacterium | reverse complement strand
TGTTGTCCCGGCGTTCGCCGGCGCGCTACGGCTGTCGATCGTCTGGACGATGACGATGGTGGCAGTTGCCTCGGCCATCTGGTACGGCCTCATCACGATGGTGGCGTTTCGGGTCGGCACGGACTGGGAACAACTGAAGGGAACCATTGCGCGGTATGGCACCACGGCCGCCATCATTGGGGGACTGCTTCTCGGGGTGGGGGTCGTCGCGTGGCTGGTCGTTCGCAAACGAATCAAGCACAAATAGCAGACACACGCGCGCGCGCCTTCCTCGCGGAGCGCTTCACCGAATTCCTGGCGCTGGAACGCGGTGCGTCACCTCGAACGCGCGAGGCCTACGCCCGCGATGTCGAACGGTTCATCGCCTTCGCCATCGTCAAGGGCGCGGCTTCGCCCACGGGTGTGACGCCGCGATTGTTGCGGGACTTCGTTTATCATCTCAAGGATCTCGGGCTCTCACCCGCGTCCATCCGGCGCAACGTGTCGGCCATTCGCGGCTACTTTCGCTTCCTGGTGGGCGACGGCCACGTCGTCCGCGACCCCAGCGAGCGACTCGACACACCCAAGCGGTGGCGCACGCTTCCCGAAGTGCTCACAGTGGACGAAGTGCAAACCCTGCTTGCTGCGCCCACGATGGATGACCCGTTGTACTTCCGCGATCGCGCGATGCTCGAGCTGGCCTATGGCGCCGGGCTGCGCGTCTCCGAATGGATCGGCATCGGCGTGCGGGACACCCTGTTCGACGAAGGGTTGGTGCGCGTCTTCGGGAAGGGAAGCAAGGAACGCCTGGTGCCGATCGGACGCGGCGCAATCGGAGCACTGGCCATCTATGTTCGGGAACTCCGCCCGACACTGGAGCGTGGGAGCGGCAAGGGCAGGTTGTTCCTCAATGCGCGCGGTCAGCCGCTGTCGCGGATGGGCGCGTGGAAGATCCTTCAGAAATACGTCCAGCGCGCCGGGATCACCAAGCGCGTGTTCCCCCATACGCTGCGCCATTCCTTCGCCACCCATCTCCTGGAAGGAGGAGCGGATCTCCGCGCAGTACAGGAGATGCTCGGCCACGCCGATATCTCGACGACGCAGATTTACACGCACGTGGACCGCGAATACCTGCGTCAGGTGCACCGGCGCTATCATCCTCGGGCATGATTCTCGTCATCGACAATTACGACTCCTTCACCTTCAACCTCGTCCAGTACCTGGGCGAGCTTGGGGCGCGCCCCATGGTTCGACGCAACGATGAGATCTCCGTCGATGACATCGGGACGCTGGAGCCCAGCGCCATCGTCATCTCTCCGGGCCCCTGCGCGCCTGCACAGGCTGGCATTTCGGTGCCGACGGTACAACGCTGGGGGTCTTCGATTCCCACCCTCGGCGTCTGCCTGGGTCATCAGGCCATTGGGGAGGCGTATGGCGGAACGGTCTCGCGTGCCGCGAAGGTGATGCATGGCAAGACTTCGCAGATCCGGCACGGGGGACGAGATCTCTTCGTCGGCCTGCCAGACCCGATGCAGGTCATGCGGTACCACTCGCTCATCGTCCAGGCGCATTCATTGCCCGACTCGCTGATGGTGCTCGCCCACGACGCCGACGATCCCTCCGAGATCCACGCCGTGCGGCACCGCGAACATCCGGTGTGGGGAGTCCAATTTCACCCCGAATCGATCATGACGCCGGATGGCAAGCAGCTGCTGCGCAATTTTCTCGAGCTCGCACGGTGAAGACCCTCGCCGGTCTGGCGCTCGCCGCGGGTCTTTTCACCAGCCAGGCGATCGCACAGCCGCAGATCATCATTACCGATCGGGGCCATGGCGCCAGCGGGCGCATTCTCGCCGAAGCCATTGCGCGGCCCCATCGGGTCGTCGAGCCGGACTCGGTCCAGTTCGTCCTGCGACGCGGCGAAACGGAGTCCCGCACCCTCATCGTCCTCGGACGCGATGCGGCCATCGAAGGCACGGTGAATGGCGATGTCATCGTGGTGGACGGCGATCTATTCATCCGTCCCCGCGCGCGCGTTCAAGGAAGGGCAGTGGCGATTGGCGGTGCGGTGTACCCGGTGCTTCCGCCACCCGGTGCCGTCGTGGTGGGGGGTTCCGAGAGTTTTCGCGACAATACCTTCGTCATCGTTCGGGAGGGCGATGGGTATCGTCTTGCCTACCAGTCGTTGTATGCCGACGCTACTGCCGCCGTGCTGCTCCCCGGATTTTACGGCGTGCGCATTCCCGAGTACGACCGCGTCAACGGCCTCTCGCTCTCGATCGGACCCACGGCACATATCGCGGGAGGCGCCGGACAGGTCGATGGCCTGCTCACATACCGTTCGGATCTCGGCAAGATCGACCCGTCACTCCTGATGTCCCTGCAGCTTACGCGTCGCCTCCGGCTGCAGGCGAGCGCAGGACGCGGCACCTTCTCCAACGATCGCTGGATTCGGTCGGACCTCGTCAACTCCGCGACGGCGCTTGTCACCGGAAAGGACGCCAGGAACTACTACCGCGCTGATCGTGGCGAGGTCACCGGCCACCGGCTGTGGGAGACGACAGCCCTTCGGATCGAACCCTTTGCGGGAATCCGCCTCGAACGAGCGTGGCCCACTGGACCGGCTGTTGGCGAACCGCGTGGTCCGTGGAGCGTCTTTGGGAAATCCGATACCGTCGAGGGGATGTACCGACCTAATCCACCCGTCGCCCGTGCAACGCTTCTGACTGCCTTGGCCGGCTCAGGTGTGGAATGGGATTCACGGGGCGGCGTTCGTACCCGCAGCCGAATCGTCGTCGAACAGCTGTTGCAGGCGTCTGGGTCTGATCAGGGAGATCCGTTCTCGGCCGAGACATTCGACTTCACGCAGATAACCACGGACTTTGAAGTCCGCTTTGTCACCTTCGGCGTCCAGGAGTATCGCGGCGAAGTCCATTGGCTGACCACGCCGGGAAGCGTGACACCCCGGCAGCGCTTCTCATACTTCGGGGGCTCCGGAACGATGCCATTCCTCGACCTCCTGGAGCAGGGCGGTGACGAGCTGCTGCTCGTGGATCAGCGCTATTCCGTACCGCTCCCCAGCGTAAGGCTTGGCTTTCTGGGCAGCCCGGTCTTGCTCCTGAGGCATCGCCTCGGAAGTGCCGGCATCGGCGACCTGCCTGCTCTGGAACAGGCGCTCTCGATCGGCGTGGAGATCTCAGTCCTTCGCGGTGAGTTGCGGCTCAATCCAGCGACCGGGGCGGTAGAGTTTTCGACCGGCGTGATCTTCTCGCGCTAGCGATTCACTGCGCTCGGCCCTACATTCATCTTCCGTGTCGGCCGGGCTCGCCAGTTCCGTCCGGCGCGGGGTATGAAGACCCTCGCCGTTATCCCAGCTCGACTGGGCGCGACGCGTCTCCCCCGCAAACCGCTGCGCCTTCTGGCCGGCCGCCCGCTCATCGTCCGCGTCTGGGAACGCGTGTCTGCCATGAACGTGGCTGATCGGTGTGTGATTGCCACGGACAGTGAGGAAGTGGCGCAGACCGCCCGTGAGAACGGTGCGGAAGCCGTCCTGACGTCCCCGGCGCATCCATCGGGCACCGATCGCGTCGCCGAGGCAGCGTCCCAGGCTGACTATGCGCACTACGATACCATCCTCAACGTACAGGGCGACGAGCCGTTCATTTCCTCCGACGCAGTGCGAGCGGCGCTCGGAATGGTGAACCGGGCCTTCAGCATCGGTACCGCGGCGGTGCGCGCAACTCCCGCGGTTCTGCTCGAGCCGAGCGTCGTAAAAGTTGTCGCCGCCGATGATGGCAGGGCGCTTTATTTCTCCAGGGCGCCGATCCCGTTTCTGCGGGAGCCCAAGGACAGCAACGACGCGGCGCTGCACCGCGAGCGTGTCTGGCAGCATCTCGGCGTGTATGCGTACACGCGTGAAGCATTGCGACGCTGGGTCGAGCTGCCCGAGCACCCGTTGGAGCGCCTCGAACGTCTGGAGCAGCTCCGGCCGCTCGCCGCCGGTTGGGCCATTGGTGTTGGCGTGGTGGAAGGGCCGTTGCGCCGCGGCATCGATACCGAAAACGATCTGGCGCAAGCCAATTCCGAGTGGACCATCTACAGCGGGGAGCCTGCCTGATGCAATCGACCGCCCCTCAGCAACCGACCAAGTTCATTTTCGTGACCGGCGGTGTGGTCTCGTCGCTCGGCAAGGGGATCGCGGCGGCATCGCTCGGTCGGCTGCTGGTCGAGCGCGGACTGCGCGTGACCATGATGAAGTTCGATCCGTACATCAACGTGGACCCGGGCACGATGTCGCCGTTCCAGCACGGCGAGGTGTTCGTGACCGATGACGGCGCCGAAACGGACCTCGACCTGGGACACTACGAGCGATTCATCGACCGGTCGTTGTCGCAAGCCAATAATGTCACGACCGGCCGCATCTACCTGAACGTCATCACGAAGGAGCGCCGCGGTGAATACCTGGGCTCCACGGTGCAGGTAATTCCGCACATTACCGACGAGATCAAGGCAGCCATCCGACGGATCGCGCCCGAGAACGACGTGGTGATCGTCGAAATCGGGGGGACGGTTGGCGACATCGAGTCCCTGCCATTCCTGGAGGCGATCCGCCAGTTCCGCCACGATGTCGGGCGTGAGCACGCGCTCTTCGTGCATCTCACGCTGGTCCCGTTCATCGCCGCCGCCGGGGAGCTGAAGACGAAGCCGACGCAGCACTCCGTCCGCGACCTCATGGAAATCGGTATCCAGCCGGACATCCTGATCGTGCGGACGGAACGCCCGATCTCCGACGACATCAAGCGAAAGATCGCGCTCTTCTGCAACGTGGAATTCGGGTGCGTCATCGAAAGCCCTGACGTGCGCACCATCTATGAGATCCCTGTGCGCTTTCATGACCAGGGGATTGACGAGAAAGTGATCGAGAAGCTCGGGCTCGACGTAGCGCGCCCCGATCTCACCGCATGGCGCGGGATGGTGAATACCGTGCTGCAGCCGCGCGACCGGGTTCGGATTGCCGTCGTGGGGAAATACACGGAGTTCGTCGACAGTTACAAGAGCGTCCAGGAGGCGCTCATTCACGGGGGCATCGCGAACGACGTCGGTGTCGACATCCGCTGGTTGTCGAGCGACGATTTCACCGCCCCGGATCGCGCCGCCGAGATCCTCTCGTCATATCATGGGCTGCTCGTCCCCGGCGGGTTCGGCGTTCGCGGCGTTGACGGCATGGTGGAGGCGATCCGGCATGCGCGAGTCTCGGGCTTGCCGTTCTTCGGCATCTGCCTCGGAATGCAAACGGCGATTATCGAGTTTGCGCGCAACGTCTGTGGTCTCGAGGACAGTCATTCCTCCGAATTCGCTCCCGAGTGCGGGAACGCCGTCATCTCGCTGATGGAGTCACAGCAGCACATCACCGACATGGGCGGTACCATGCGCCTCGGCGCATATCCCGCCCGGCTCACGCGTGGATCGAAGACCGCGGAGGTGTACGGTGTCGCCGAAATCAGCGAGCGCCATCGGCATCGCTACGAAGTGTCGAACCGCTTCCGGGATTTGTTCGTCGAGAACGGACTTCGCCTCAGCGGCGTAAGCCCGGATGGTCAGCTCGTCGAGATCATCGAATACCCTTCCCATCCCTGGTTCATCGGCTGCCAGTTCCACCCGGAGCTCAAGTCCCGGCCGACGCGCGCGCACCCGCTGTTCGCTGGATTCATCGCTGCAGCGGTGAAGGCCAAGGGCCAGAAGCGCGAGCCCAGCGCGACCTTCGCCAGCGCAGGCGACTGAATCGTGGCTCTGTTTTCCAGCACGGCACTTTTTGTCATCGCCGGCCCCTGCGTCCTCGAAGACGACACGCTGAACCTGCGGATCGCGGAGCAGCTGGCGAAGCTCGCCGGGCGCATCCCCGGCGGCATCGTGTTCAAGGCGAGCTTCGACAAGGCGAATCGGTCGAATCCGGGCGCACATCGTGGGCCTGGCATCGAGGACGGACTGCGGAAGCTCGAACGCGTACGGGCAGAAACCGGACTCAAGGTGCTCACCGACGTCCATCTTCCCGAGCAGTGTGCGATGGTCGCCGAGGTGGCGGATGTCCTGCAGATCCCTGCATTCCTCTGCCGTCAGACGGATTTGCTCGCGGCCGCCGGTGCCACCGGCAAGGCGGTGAACGTCAAGAAGGGGCAGTGGATGCACCCCGAAGGCATGCGTGGCGCCGTCGAGAAGGTGCGCGGTACATCGGAAATCGCGGTCACCGAACGAGGGACATTCTTCGGCTATGGCGACCTGGTGGTCGACATGCGTGGCTTCATGCGTCTGCGTGATGCCTGCAAGGTGCCCGTGATCTTCGACGGCACCCATAGCGTCCAACGCCCCGGGCAGGGCGCCGGTGGCGCCAGCGGCGGCGCGCGCGAATTCATCCCACCTCTCACCCTCGCCGCGGTCGCCGCAGGTGCGGACGGCGTGTTCCTCGAGACGCATCCAACGCCCGACGTTGCGCCCAGCGACGGCCCCAACATGATCCCGCTCGCCGAGCTGCCGGCGTTGCTGGACCGCGCTTGTTCGGTGTGGAACGCGATCCGCACGTGATCGCGCCGGAGGTCGCGCGCCGCATTCGGATCGTGGGGCTCGACGTCGACGGCGTCCTGACCGACGGCGGGATCTATCTCGGCGCATCCGGCGACGCGACGCTCGAGTTCAAGCGCTACGACATCCAGGATGGCCTCGGCATCTATTTTCTTCGACGCGCCGGGTTGCGCGTCGCCATCGTCACGGGACGGGTGTCGGAGAGCGTCAGGCTTCGCGCGCGCGAGCTGGAAATCGAGGATGTCGCGCAGGATACTCAGGCTCGCAAACTCCCCGCGTTTGTGAAGATGCTGGACAAGCACGGCATTGCGCCGGCCGATGCCGCGTTCATCGGCGATGATTTCCCGGACATGGGCATCATGCGCATGGTCGGTCTGCCCGTCGCGGTCGGCAATGCCGTCCCCGAAATCCGGGCCGCGGCGACCCTGAAGCTGACGCGCACGGGTGGACGCGGCGCGGTCCGGGAGTTCGCCGAGCTGCTGCTCAAGGCGCGTGGCGAATGGAAATCGATCTGCGAGACGTACGTCACGGAGCGGGGAATGGGAGCTGCGCGCACATGAGCACCAATGACACGCGCCGGATCATCGATCGCGGCCGCCGCGTCCTCGCGCTCGAGCGGGATGCCCTCGCCGCATCCACCGACCGCCTCGGCGAGCCATTCGCGCGCGCGGTCGAGCTGATGCGCGACGCCGGCGGTCGGGTCATCGTGTCCGGTGTCGGGAAGTCCGGGCTCATCGCGCGGAAGATTGCCGCGACGCTGACCTCGACAGGCACACCGGCCGCGTTCCTTCATCCCTCGGATAGCGTGCACGGGGATCTGGGGATCGTCGGTGCCGACGACGTCGCAATTCTCATCTCGAAGAGCGGCGAGTCGGATGAGCTTTTCGCGTTGGTCGAGCATCTCAAGAGGCTGGGGGTTCGCATCGTGGCGTTGACCGGAGCCAAAGATTCCGGCCTCGCGCGGCATGCCGACGTCACCCTCGACGCGTCGGTGTCGGAGGAAGCCTGCCCGCATGACCTGGCTCCCACCACCAGCACAACCGTCGCGCTGGCACTCGGGGATGCCCTGGCGGTCGCTCTGCTGGAGGAGAAAGGGTTCCGGCGAGAGGACTTTGCGCGCCTGCACCCGGGGGGCTCGATCGGGCGGAAACTGCTCACGCGCGTCGAGGAAATCATGGAGCGCGACCGGCTTCCGGTCCTCGGTGGGTCGGACACCATGCGCCACGCGATTGTGCTGCTCGCCGAGCGCCGAGGCATCGCCATTAAGACCGACAGCAGCCATAAGATCGTGGGCGTGATGACGGCCGGCGATCTCACACGCATGATGGAGCGTGAAGCCGACATCCTGGCCGTTCCCGTCGATCGCGTGCTCAACCGTATTCCGAAGACGGCACGGCACAATGAGCTGGCGAGTGCGGTAGTATATCGCATGGAACAACACGGCATCATGGCCATGCCCGTCGTGGACGACGCGGAGCGACTCGTGGGCGTCATCCATTTGCACGACCTCATGCGCGCGAGGATCGCATGAAGCTGTTCGTCGCGGCCGTTTTGCTCGTGCTTGCGGCATCTGGATGTCGGAAAACCACTAACCCGCCCGTGGCCGGCGAAGTGAGTCTCGCCGACAGCGCAGACCAGATCATCTTCGACGGCCGATTCTTCGTGACACAGAGCGGCGTGAACCGCGGTGAAATGCGCGCGGACACGATTTTCGTGTTCAACGACCAATCGGTCTTCGTACTGCGAAAAGTCTCGGGTGCCTTCACGACGGCCACTGGGGCACCCAATGGTACGATCCGCGGAGATCGCGGTACGTATGACCGCCGGCTGCGCATCCTCAATGGCTATGGCAACGTCGTCGTGACCTCCACGAACGGCGAGCGGCTCACATCGAACCATCTGCGCTACAGCGAGATGAAGGATGAAATCTCGAGCGATAGCGCGTTCACGATTGTTCGTGGCGGGGATGTTCAGCGCGGCGTGCGGTTCGTGTCCGATCCGAACCTGAAGGACTTTCGCTGCCTGAGTGCCTGCAGCGGCTCGGCGACCGTTCCCCTCGGGAACATCAACCCGTGAATATCCGCGCCGTCGCAGCGCTGGTCCTGCTCCCGGCGGCGACCGCGGCGCAATCCACCGAGCGGTGCAGCTGGAGTGCGCCGCACGGCCAGCGCGTTGTCGAAGTGGCTCCTGGCATCCGGAACACGTACTTCGGCGGTGGAAACATCGTCATGCGGTGTCCCGACAAGGGAATCCGGATCGACGCGGACAGCGTCGAATCGTACGAGGGTGAAGGACGCGTGTACCTCATTGGGAAAGTCCGCTACACGGAACCACGGCTCAGCGTCGACTCGGACTACATGACGTACTTCCAACGCGACGAGCGCGTCATCGCCAATGGCAACGTGTTTGCGCGGCTGCCGAACGGGTCGACGCTTCGCGGCCCCGTCGCGGAGTACCTTCGCGCGACGCCGTCCACGCGACCGGTGCCTCGGCTCCATGCCACGGGACGGCCCACGATCACCCTCGTGCAGCGTGACACGACGAGTGGTCCGCCGCCGGCACCGGCCACCGTGGTGGCGAATGGCGTGACGATGGTGGGCGACAGCCTGGTGTACGCGGGTGGCCAGGTCGTTGTCACGCGTGAGGATGTCCTCGCGCGTGCGGATTCCATGACGCTCGACAGTGAACGCGAGATCACCGTGCTGATGCGCGGACCATCGATTGAAGGGCGACGCGAACGCCCATTTACGCTGAGCGGTGGCCGCATCGAGCTCACGGGAGCCGATCGCAAACTGCGCCGGGTGCTCTCGATGGGCACCGCGCGGGCCGTCAGCGAAGACATGACGCTGACCAGTGACACCATCGACCTCCGTGTGGCAGATGACCTGTTGCAGCGCGCGATCGCATGGGGGCCGTCGCGGGCGCGGGCATTCTCGGCCGCCCAGAATATCACGTCAGATTCCATCGACGTGACCATGCCCGGCCAGCGCATTCAGGAAATGCACGCGGTCCGTGGTGCCGTTGCGCAGGGGCGCCCGGATTCGACGCGGTTTCGCGCGGACACGCTCGATTGGATGCGTGGGGACACGATCGTCGCGCGCTTCGACACTGCGGCGGCCACGGACACAGCGCGCACCACGCGCCTCCGCGAATTGCACGCTGTCGGCAGTGCGAAGAGCTACTATCACCTCGCCGCCGCGGACAGCACGATGCGGCGCCCGGCCATCAACTACGTTACCGGACGTGAGATCGTCGTCGATTTTCAGGCGAGCCAGGTGTCGAAGGTGACTGTGGTCGAACAGGCAGCAGGGGTGTATCTCGAACCTGTGCCGACTGCATCCGGTGATACCGCGCGCACGCAGCCGGCAACGCCATCGGGGGCCGTTCCTTCACCGACGAACGCGGCGCCGCGCCCACAAACGCGCCCCGCCGTGCCGCCTGTCCGCCGGCCGAATGACTGACGTGCACGTCAAGGATCTCCTCGACCAGCTCGGCCGCGCTGACCGGTCGCCCGCGCTCGCCCTGCATGCTCTGTTGAGCGTGGCCGACACCTCAGGCGTAGCGGACTTCAACGAGGCAGCCAAGGTCTACAGGGATGACCATCTCCAGTCCCTGCGCGCGGCGGGGAAGGATGCCCAGCGGGAAGCGGGTACCCTCGGCCTCGATCAGGTTCGCGACCACCTTGCCCATAGCGTGTTTCCGCGGCTGGCGGCTGTCGGGCTCATCACTCTGCCGCCGGAAGGGA
>DASPMP010000247.1:0-6307 GCA_035626995.1 Gemmatimonadaceae bacterium | reverse complement strand
GCTCACCGTCGTGTTCCTGACTATCGGTCTCGTCGGATGGGCAGGGATGGCACGGCTCGTCCGCGGCCAGGTACTCGTGGTGCGTGAGTTGGAGTACGTGCAGGCCATGCGTGCCCTGGGCGCGCGGAATGGGCGGATCATCACCGGACACGTGCTGCCGGCCGTCATCGCACCCGTATTGATCGCCGCCACCCTGGGCGTTGCAGCGGCGGTGATGGCGGAGGCGGCGCTGTCATTCCTGGGGCTCGGGGTTCAGCCGCCCACGCCCAGCTGGGGGGCGATGATCGCGGACGGACGGGACCTCAGCCAGCTTCGGGGCGCTCCCTGGACGTCGCTGTTTCCAGGACTCGCAATTGGCATGACAGTACTTGGATTCAACCTCCTCGGTGATGCGCTGCGTGACGCGCTCGACCCGCGGGCGAAACGCAACGTGGACATCGAAGCAGTCGCGGAACGCGAGCGCGCGTGACGCTCGACGTCGCGCAGCTCCGCGCGCGTGAATTTCCATGGGCGGCGAGTGGCGACGCGATTTTCCTGAACGCGGCGTCTACCGGCCCACTCCCGGAGCGCACGATAGCCACCCTGAGCGAGTGGGCGCGATTGCGCGCGCGACCCGATCTCCTTCCCGATCACAAGAACTTCGGCACCCTCGCGCGAAGCCGTGAGTTGATCGCGCGGCTCATCGGCGCGAGCGCAGGCGAGATCGCGCTGGCGGTGAATACCAGCTACGGGATGAACCTCGCCGCCCGCGCCCTGCCACTCGGCACAGGCCACGTGGTGCTCACCCCTGATCTCGAATTCCCGGCCAATGTCTATCCATGGGCAGCAGCCGCGTCGGACCGCGGATTCGAGTACCGTCGCATCCCGCTCCGCGACGGAGTGCTGGACGAGGACGCGTTGCTGCACGCGCTTGAGGACGACGCCGTACGGTGCGTTTCATTGTCGTGGGTCGGTTTCGCAAATGGATTCCGTGCCGACCTCGCACGCATCAGCGACGCATGTCGAGCGCGCAATGTGTTCCTGGTCGTGGACGCAATGCAGGGCCTGGGCGTGTGCCCGCTCGATGTGGCGACCCTCGGGATCGACATCCTCGCGTGCGGGGCGCAGAAATGGCTGCTCGGTCCGTGGGGCGCTGGCTTTGTGTATGTGAAGCGCGGGCTCATCGAACGGCTGGATCCCCCCATGGTGAGCTGGATGGCAGCACGCGGCACCGACGACTTCCGCAAGCTGACCGAGTACGATTTCCACTGGCGCGACGACGCTCGGCGCTACGAGTTCATCACGCTGCCATTCCAGGACTTCGCCGGCATGAACGCGAGCCTCGAGCTGTTCGAGGAGATTGGCATGCCGTCGATCACATCGCACATCACGGCGCTGGCTGACGAGATAGTCGCGATTGCCAACGCCGCAGGCATTCCACTCGTCACGCCAGGCGCACCCCAACGGCGTGCGGGAATCGTGAGTGTCCGGCCGCCTGCCGCCGATCGCGCGAGCGCGCGCCTCAAAGACAAGGGGATCACGCACTCCTTCCGCGAAGGCGCCATTCGCCTGTCACCGCACATCTACAACACGATCGATGACGTGCGCTATGCGATGCAACTCATCGCCGGCTGAAATCCTTCACTGAGCCAGCAAGAGCACAGCCGTATCCTGCCCTTTCAGAATTACTCAGAAGTGATCGCTGTGACTGCCTTGTTTCCTGCGCTTGTCGCCAGCAACTGTGTGCGCGGTGGGATTATTCAAACACAACCAGGCCGTACGAGCGAGCGCCCTTGCGCACGAGCAGGCGCCGGCCGGGAAGGAACTGGTCGCTCGGGATGGGAGCCGCCTCCGCAGCCATGCGCTCACCATTCAGGTATAGCCCGCCCTGAGAAAGGGCGCGTCGCGCTTCACCCTTGCTCTTGAAGAGCGCGTCTGTGCCCGTGCAGATCGCCTCGATGACCGCAAACGTCGTCGGCGCTGTGCCGGCCGGCACATGAAAGACCGGGATCTCCTTTTCGAGCAGATCCAGCGCGCGCGCGGAGAGCGCGCGGGCCTCTCCCTTACCGAACAGCAGGCCTGATACCTCTTCGACCGCGGCAAGAGCGTCCGCACCGTGGACGCGTTCGGTGACGTCGCGGGCGAGGGCGCGCTGCGACTCGCGAGCTTCCGGCTTTGCGCTCGTGGCGGCGTCGAGCGCTTCGATCTGAGCGCGTTCGAGCAGCGTGAAGGTGCGCAGCATCTGCCCGACATCGCGATCATCCGTATTCACCCAGAACTGATAAAACCGGTACGGCGAGGTGCGATCGGGATCGAGATAGACGGCTCCACTCTCACTTTTTCCGAACTTGGTGCCTGCCGCAGTGGTAAGGAGCGGGAATGTGAGAGCGTGTGCTTCGGCGCTCCGCGTTCGCCGAATCAGTTCGATGCCCGCCGTGATGTTTCCCCATTGGTCGCTTCCGCCAACCTGAAGCGTCACGCCGTGCTTCTCGTGCAGGTTCAGGAAATCGTACGCCTGCAGTAGCATGTAGGAAAATTCGGTATACGACATTCCCGACTCGAGTCGGGTCTTCACGGATTCTTTCTGCATCATGTAGTTCACCGTGAAGTGCTTTCCGACATCGCGCATGAAGTCGATCGCCTTCAGCCCGCTGAGCCAGTCCGCGTTGTTGAGCACGAGCGCGCCGTTTTTTCCGGAACTGTCCACGAAAAGCTCGAGCTGCTGGCGGATCGTCGCCGCGTTGCTGGCGATCTCGTCGGGCGAGAGCAAGGGTCGCTCCGATGACTTTCCGCTCGGATCGCCGATCATTCCCGTCCCGCCGCCTGCGAGGAACACCGGGCGGTGGCCGCTGCGCTGGAGATGGACCAGCCCCATGACGGGCACGAGATTTCCAACGTGCAAGCTCGAAGCGGACGGGTCGAATCCGGCGTAGCCGGAGACCATGCTTCGGTGCAGGGCGTCCGAAAGGCCTTCCGTGTGCTGCGCGAGCAGCCCACGCCAGCGCAGTTCCTCGAGCAGTGGGTGCAGCGGCATGGGACCAAAACTAGAGCCGGCCTGTAGTAATGTCAGTTAGCTTCCCACTCCATGGCAGCGCAGCCGATACCCGTGAGTAAATCCAGCTTTCGCACTCGTCATCCGCGTCTCATGCGCGGGCTGCTGCTCGCGACAATCTTCTTGCTGTCGTTTGGTTCGGGGCTGGCATTCGCGGGATGGGCGCTCGTCTGTCGCGAGGGCAGCTGCCCGGCCGTAAAAGAGCTCGACAATTACCAACCCAGGCAGACGTCGAAGCTCTACGCCGCGGACGGGCGCTTCATTGCAGAGCTTGGCCTGGAGCGGCGAACGTTGCTCCGCATCAGTGACATGCCGCCGATTCTGCGCAATGCCTTTGTGGCCGTCGAGGACAAGCGCTTCCGCGAGCATGGCGGCGTGGATTTCTACCGCGTGCCTGGCGCCATGGTCGCCAACATCCGGGCGGGCGGATTCACGCAGGGATTCTCGACGATCACGATGCAGCTCGCCGGAAACATCTTCCCCGAGCGCATCAACCGCCGTGAGAACGCCGGCTTTGGGGCACTGACGCGCAAGCTGAAGGAGATCAAAGTCGCGCGCGCCATCGAGGAGAAGTACTCGAAGGACCAGATCCTCGAGCTGTATCTCAACCAGATCTACCTTGGAAACGCGTCCTACGGCGTGGAGACGGCGTCGCAGCGCTACTTCGGCAAGTCGGCACGGGAGCTCAACGTCTCCGAGGCCGCGATGCTGGCTGCGCTGCCAAAAGGGCCGGAGCGGTACAATCCGCGTCGCTTCCCTGATCGCGCGATCCAGCGGCGTAACACGGTCATCGAGGTCATGCGTCGCGAGGAAGTGATCAGCGATGCGGACGCAAGTCTGGCGAAGGCGTATCCGCTGCGAATGGCCACCCGCACGGAGGCCGGTGACGTCGCGCCGTACTTCGTCGAGTGGATTCGACAGCTGCTCGACCAGCAGTTTGGCCAGCAGCTCTATGAGCAGGGCCTGAAGGTGTTCACCACCCTCGACCTGGATCTGCAAACTGCGGCCGAGCGTTCCCTGGAGCGGCAGCTGCAGAGCATCGAAGCAGGCAAGTACGGCACCTATCGGCACGAATCCTACGAGCAGTACATGGCCAAGTCCGAGGGCGTCGGTGAACGCAACGCGGCGAACTCACCGTACCTGCAGGGGGCGATCATAGCGCTCGATCCACGCTCGGGTGCGGTACGCGCGCTTGTGGGCGGGCGCGATTTTGACGACTCCAAGTTCAATCGCGCGGTGCAGGCCACGCGTCAGCCGGGCTCCACCTTCAAGCCCATCGTGTATGCCGCCGCGCTGCAGAATGGTCGGCCGCCGACGTACATCCTTGACGACTCGCCTCTGACGCTCGCGATGGCGGTGGGCGACACCTGGAGCCCGCAGAATTTCGACAACCAGTTCGAGGGCCAGATCCCGCTGCGCAAGGCGCTATACGAATCGCGTAACGTCCCCACGGTTCGCCTCGGCATGGAGCTTGGCGAGCAGACGGTGATCGACATGGCGCGGAAGCTTGGCCTGTCCACGCCCATTCCCGCATATCCGTCGATTCACCTGGGCGCCGCATCAGTAATTCCGCTCGAGATGGTCGCGGCGTATTCCGCTTTTGCGACGCTGGGGATGCAAGCCCGAGCGATGGGGATCGTTCGCGTGGAGAATGCGCAGGGAGAAGTACTCTGGGCGCCGGAGCCGGTGCGCGTTCCCACGCTGTCTCCTGAAGAAGCGTGGCTCATGGTCGACATGATGAAGGACGTCGTACGCCGCGGAACGGCGGCAGGCACCGTCGGCAGCCAGTTCTCGATCCCTGCTGGCGGAAAAACGGGAACGACGAACGACTATACGGACGTCTGGTTCGTAGGCTACACCAGCGATCTCGTGGCGGGTGTGTGGATGGGCTTCGACAAGCCGGACCGCATCATGCCGAATGCGCAGGGCGGCCGCCTGGCCGCGCCGGCATGGACGGCCTTCATGAACGAAGTCTATCGGCGGAAGCCCGCGCCGCCGGACTGGCCGCGTCCCGCCGGCATCATCACGCAAACAGTGGATCTCCTCACTAACACCGTCTGGGCGCCGGGATGCCCCGGGATCGAGGCCACGGAGTTCTTCATTGCCGGCACTGAACCCACGCTGCCATGCAATCTCATGCCGGGGTTGTATCCCGACACGACGGGTTACTCCGGGTATCCGCCGACCACACCGGCGTATCCGGGAACTGCTTCGCCCGCGTATCCGCCAGGCACCTCGCCGCCGGCGCCAGGCTCACCCGGATATGTCTCGCCGCTGCCACCGCCGCGCGACACACTGCGATCGGGGACGCTCGGAGGTCGCGTCGTACCGGGCGCGGCTCCGGTTCCGCAGCCGGTTCCGCCGCGCGATACCTCGCGGTTCGGACCCGCCGGAACGCCACCAACCACGACGTCTCCGTTCCCGCCGCGCGATACCAGCCGGATCCGCGTGGACAGCGTCCGGCGTGGCGGCGTGACGCTTCCGGTGCGACCGGACACCCTTCGCCCCGACAGCGTCGCCCAACAGGGACGGCGACGCCCCGAGTGACCCCCCTCCGGTGATCCGGTACCACGCGCGCTGGGTCGTACCCATCAGCGCGCCGCCGTTCGAGAATGGGACCGTGGCCGTCGCTGATGGCCGCATCAAGTACGTGGGGCCTCGCGCAGACGCACCACGTGGCGGCGACATCGACCTCGGGGACGTGCTGCTGCTGCCGGGGCTGGTGAACACGCACACGCATCTCGAGCTGACGGCGATGCGTGGCTTCCTCGAGGATCTCGACTTCGCGCAGTGGATCGTCCGTCTGAACAAGGTGAAGCGCGCGGTGCTCGATCGCGATCGCATGCTGGACGCCGCACGGTTTGGTCTCGTCGAGGGATTGCGCGCCGGCGTCACGACGTACGCCGATACCTGTGACTCCGGCGTGGCGTTCCACGCGATGCTCGAAGCCGGTGTCCGCGGCATCATGTTCCAGGAAGTCTTCGGTCCGGATCCGGCGGAGTCGCCGAAGTCGATGTCGGCGCTCCAGGAGAAAGTGGGAGCGCTGCGTCCGCAGCAGACGGCGCTCGTCCGTATCGGCGTCTCACCGCACGCGCCGTACACCGTCAGCGATGATCTCTATTCCGCTGTTGCCTCGTGGGCGACGGGCAGCCGGCTGCCGATCGCCGCGCACATCGCCGAGAGTGAGTTCGAGCGGGAACTGGTGGAGCAGGGTGACGGTGTGTTCGCGCGGGGCCTGCGCACGCGGGGCATCTCCGTGGAGTCGCGCGGCCGGGG
>DASPMP010000246.1:0-5280 GCA_035626995.1 Gemmatimonadaceae bacterium | reverse complement strand
CCCTGCGCCCAGGCGTCCCACTCGTAGATATGAACGTCGGTGCCGCAGACTCCGGCCCGATGCACCTTAATGAGTACTTCGTCGTCGCGAATCGCCGGCTCGGCAACGTTCTTGAGCACGAAGCCCGGCCCCGCGGATTGTTTCACCAACGCTTTCACGCGCTGATTGTCTCCGAGGAGGTAACCGCACGAGCAACATGCGTTGCGCGCGGCCTAAAGCTGATAGGGGCGCTATCGCCGGGGAAGCCTGTCGTCAGCGCGCGTAACGCGCGGATGCGAGTTCGACGATATTGGCGATGAGGGCGTGGTACGTGATGCCGTCCTGCTCGGCGGAGCGCGCAAATTCCGCGGTCCGTTCGAGGTAGCAATTGGGGTTCACTTCGATCACGAAGATCTCGCCGCTTGGCTTTACTCGTACGTCGATCCGCGCGTAGTCGCGCAGCCGCAGCGCTTCATACGCGTTCACCGCGGTCCGCTGCAAGCGGTCGACGAACGCCTCGTCGAGATCGGTGGGAAATACCGACTTCGTCCCGGCGAATTCCACCGATGCTTCAGCCCCCGGCCCCTCGCCGCTGCCGTCCGCGCCCCACTTCGCCTCCCAGCTCGCGATCCGTGGCGATCCTTGCGGCAGCCCGCTGAAGTCCATTTCCATGACGGGCAAGGCGCGCGGGCTCATGTTCCCCAGCACGCCGACGTAGAACTCGCGTCCCTCGATGAATTGCTCGACCAGGACGTGCGTGCCGAACTCCGTCTGCAGCGCGTCGATGGTGCCGAGGAGCTCCTTGAGGTCGTGCACGATGGACTTGTTGGTGATTCCGATCGACGCGTCCTCCTGCGGCGGCTTCACGATCACCGGAAACTCGAGGTCCCCGGCATGATCGAGCGCCCCGCGAAAAACGGTCGCAAACTCGGGCGTTCGGATGCCGTGAAAGCTCAAGACCTTCTTCGACAGGCTCTTGTCGCCGCACAGCATCAGCGCCGACGGACTCGAGCCGGTGTACCGGAGGCCAAGCAGGTTCAGAAGCGCGGCCAGACTTGAGTCCTGCGAGCTCACGCCGTCGAACGATTCCGTCAGGTTGAATACCAGCTCCGGGCGTGCGCGCTGCAGCGCTGAGATGACCGGGACGATGTCGTCCGCGACGGGCACCCGCGCCACCTTGTGTCCCAGCGTCTCCAGCGCCGACGCCACCTGGTCGAGCACCGGATCCACCGGCGGCTCGAGCGCGTCGGCCGAGTGCAGCATCGCAATGCGCATCAGGGCACGAGCGCCGAGCGCGCGCGCGCCCCGCCGCGGGCACGCCCCATGACCTGGGTGTGTCGATGCATCATGACCACAGCCGTCGCAAAGGCGGTGAGCTCGATCAGTGTTGCCGCATCGAGCGCCCCAACGCGAAGCTGCAGCAGCTCGGCGCGGCGCGCGAGCGTATCGATCAGTGAACGCACGATACTCGGATGCTCGCTGGTCCAGAAGGCGATGCGGATGACGACTTCACGATAGTGCCGGTGTAGGAACGCGTGTGCCGGCTCGCCGGCGGGCGCGTCTTCCGCGCGAACGAAGATCTGCCTGAGATCGACATCGAACTGGCGCTCGTCCTCGAGCGGAACGGCTTCGGTGGCGTCACGGTAATGCTCGGCCAGGCTGTACCGCATCGCCTCGACAGGAAGGTCATCTTCGCTCGGCTCGATCGAGTCCGGCAATTGGTCCGCCAGCTCGCGCATCACGGCGTCGACGTACTCGAGTTTATGCAGGGCCCCCCATCCGGCGTACTCCTCACGCCACTTGGAGCCTGGCGTCAACCAGACCGCAAAGGTCTCCGCGAAATCCTCGTCAGGGTGCTTCTGCGCGTACCATCCCAGGATGTGGCGCACATGGTCGCGGGAAAACGGATTCGCCCGGTAGCGGTCGCGGTACGGCCGCGTGAAAGACCCGAAGATGGCTGACCACTCGGGGCGATCGTAGAGAGCGAACGCGTAATTGAACGCATGCCCCGCCTCGTGCCTGAGGTAGCGCATCGCTTCGGCGTCGTCCTCCACCGTCATGGCCATCTCCGCCTCGATTCGTTCCAGCCGCGGGTCCGCAAGGTAGAAGGGCACTCCGATCAGCGGTGTCCCATCCGGACACCCCCACTGGTCGCTGAGATAGACCCCTGGCTTATATCGAATACCGTGGCCGTCGAGCTCGTTGTAGAGCTGATCGACAAGCCGCTCGACGCGCGAGCCGCGAATGGCGAGCCCGAGCTCCGAAATCTGGAGTCCCAGAAGCTGCTCGCGTTGCTCATTCCACTCGCCGTCGGCCATACGGCTGACTCGGGCAAGGGGTGTACCGCCCACAAAAACAAAAAGGCCGGCGCGGGACGCCGGCCTTCAATGAATCAACGCTTCAACTCAGCCTGCTTTCGGCTCCGTATCGTCGGTAGGCGCTGGCCCCCAGACGTACGCCGAAAAGATCGACGGCTGCTGGGTGCGAGGCATCCCGGAGATAACGATTCCGACCGGCTCCTGGGCGCGTTTTGTTTCCTTGGCTTTCATGGCGGGATCCAGCGTCACCTCTGCGGGGCGGCGGCGTGAACGGACGCCGCCGACCCCACCCATGCGCTGACGGAGCGCTCAGGCGAGGGCCACCAAGGCACCGCCGGTGCCAAGCATTATGCATCAGCGAAGTCGTTGTATATCAACGAATTGGAGAAATGACCGACTCGACGATGTCGTGTAACTGTTGCATTGAGACACGGCGCGAATCGCGACAATCGTGTCAGTGTGATACTCGGTTCTCGTCCGAAGACTTCCGCGCGAGGAATACCTGACCGGGGCCGGACGCTGGCTCGATGGTGATGGACCACCCCGCGTACCGGGACCGCAATTCGTCGATCGCGGCACTTCCAGCGATGATGGTCTGCACCAGATGAACCCCGCCATCAGTGGTCGCACACTGAAGAACGTCGATCACACGAGCCCGCTCGCGCGATGAGAGATCCTTGAGTGCGGAGTGTGAGCAGACCACGACCTGCAACTGGTTGTCCGGGGTGAAGTGCGTCAGCCCGGTAGCGACCGCGTGCACCCGCTCGGCGAGCCCTGCCTGGATCGCTGCCTCAATGACGCGCTGCACAGCGTCCTCTTCCGGCTCGAGGGCCGTGACGTCGCAGCCATTTGCCGCGAGATAGAGCGCAGAGCGCTGCGCGTCGTCACCTGCCACCAGGACGTTCGCCGAGCTTTCGACAGCGCCGTTGATGGTGCGGACCAAGGCGTCACTCGAGCTCAGCCCCCAGTGCTCGGGGCGTCGCATCTCTTCGTGGAGCTTGAGCCTGCGCCGGCGCCACGTGTCGTACTTCGGCAGACGAAGTCGCTTGGCGATGATCTTGTCCACTTCTTCGAGCAGCAGCAGTTCCGTCAGCGCGAACTGTGGCTCGGCGGCGATCTTGGCGGCTGCCTCATCTCCGATCGCGAGGATCGCGGATCGGGGGATGGATTCCTTGTAATTCTCGATTTCCTGCTCGATGAATAGCTCGTACTCGTACCGGAGCGATCGAGCCGTTCGAGGCGCCATGGGAGCGCAATGTCATGGAACACTTAGACATGCGCAAGCGTGAGCCGAGGCCGTGAGCCGAGGCCGTCTTGTCAGTCCAGCGCCTCGAGCAACGCTCCCTTGATGTATCCCGTTTCCGGGATGGTGAGTACCTCGGGATGATCGAGAGGTTGTCCCCGCACGTCGCGCAGTGCGATCCGACGTCCTGAATCTGCCGCCGCCACCTGAAGCATTTCGAGGAAGAGTGGCTTCGTGAGATGGAAGCTGCAGCTCGCGGTAAAGAGCAGGCCTCCGGGCGAGAGCAAACGCATCGCGCGCAAATTGATCTCCTTGTAACCACGGATGGCGGTCGGAAGCGACGCCCGGTTCTTTGCGAATGCCGGCGGATCCAGGACGATCGTGTCGAAGCGTTCACGCGCGCGCTCTCGTTCTTTCAGGAATTCGAACGCGTTCACTTCGATGGTCTCGATGTTGGTGAGATTGTTCAGTCGCGCATTCTCGCTGGCACGCTGGAGCGCGGCCGCCGACGCATCGAGGGCGAGGACGTGCGCCGCGCGTGTCGCGAGATGTAATGCGAACGAGCCGTGGTAGCTGAAGCAATCCAGGGCGCGGCCGCGGGCGAGCGCTCCGATGAATGCGCGGTTCTCGCGCTGGTCCAGGAAGGCGCCGGTTTTCTGGCCCTGCCATGGCGCGGCGAGATATCGCACGCCATGCTCTCGCACCTCGACTGTCTCCGGGACCTCACCGGCGAGCAGTGCCGATTCGAGGGAGAGCCCTTCCTTTTTGCGCAGCGGTACGTCGTTGCGTGCCAGGATGCCGCGCGGTTTCAGCGCTGCCTGGAGCGCGGCAACGATGTCGTCCCGAAATGCGTCGAGGCCTGCGCTCATCAGCTGTACGATCACGTAGTCGTCGTACCGGTCCGCGATGAGGGAGGGCAGGGCATCACCTTCGCCGTGGATCAGCCGGTATGCGTTCGCATGCGCCGCGAGTGGCGCGCGTCGAGCGATGCACTGTGCAATCCGTTCGTGCCACCAGCTGGCATCGATGCGTGTGTCGGGCGCAGGGTCGAGGAGTCTCAGGCTGATTTCCGAGCGGGGGCTCCAGAGCGCGACGCCAAGTGGCTTGCCGCGGGCGTCGTGCACGCGAACGGCCCCGGGCGGCGCATGAGGTCGTGTGGCGACATCGCTGCGGTAGATCCACGGATGGCCCTGGCTCCAGCGCCGGGCTCCCTTCGGCGAAACGACGGCCACAGCCGTTTTGTCGGCGTTCACAGCAGCGTTGTGTCGGGTAAAATGGCCTTGAACTCGCGCGTGAATCGCAATATTCTTCGCGCCCTTTTCGAACGCTGTTTGGTTAGGGAAGGGCCCTGCGGCGCTATGAAAGTTTCTGGCCGCTCGGGTTGAAGTCAGCGAAAGATCCGATTACAATTGAAGGCTCGCCCCGAAATGCGCTGGACGGGTGACGAGATCGCTGTTTGAAAAGTGAAGGAACAGGTAGATCGTGGGAAACGAATCCTTTTCGAGTGCAAGGGATCTGGCCACAAGCCAGGTCCACCGATTCGAGAGTGATGATATGCGTTTCGCGAATATAGAAAGCTGATCGCTGTTCGCGATCAGCTGCGCGTGCTTTGCTTGAACTAACTGATCATGTAGTCAAGCGAACGAAAGCGTACGGGGGATGCCTGGGTATACAGAGGCGAGGAAGGCCGCGGTAAGCTGCGAAAAGCCAAGGGAAGGCGCACACAGCCAGTGATCCTTG
>DASPMP010000245.1:0-94998 GCA_035626995.1 Gemmatimonadaceae bacterium | reverse complement strand
CAACCAGCGCCGCCCACACCAGGAACAGCCCATAGGGATCCGCCCCCGTCTGATACGTCTGCCCGTACACGGCCAACAGCGGCCCGACCAGAACCGCTGCGCCGAAGAGTGCCATCTGCCCCGAGAGCTTTGGCAGCTTTTTCCATGCGATCACCACGGCCGCGACGATCGCGAGCTCGACGAGCGCGAACTTGCCGTACCGGCCGATGCGCGACCAGTTGAACGCCACGAAGCAGACCACCCCTGCGAGAACCAGCGCGCCACCGAAGAGGGCGAGCGTCGTCGCAAGGAACCCGCGCCACTCGTGAGAAGCCGGAGTGGCAACAGCGAGCTGCACACCGCGTGCGGTGGCGGCGTCGCCGAGCTCCGCCGCCGTTGTCGCTACCCGGACGCGCTGCGCCGTGGCCCGCAGCTCGAGCGGGTCACCTGTCACGAATGTCCGACGGGGTGGGTCGTCTCGCGCTCAGTCCACCAGGCGCGGGCTTCACGCTGCGTCCACGCACTACGGTCGGGTGCTGTCCATTCTTCGAGCTCACGCTGCAATGTACGCACGTCGGGATAACGTTCCGATGGCTTCTTTGCGAGACAGCGTCGCACGATCTCGTCGAGCGCCGCGCCGGCTTCCGGCCGGTACGCGATCACCGGCGGCGGCGTCTCGTACATGTGAGCCGCCATGATCTGCATCGCCGAGCGGTTCGTGAATGGCGGGTGGCCGGTGAGCAGGAAATACGCGACGGCGCCCAGGCTATAGATATCGGTCCGCGCGTCCGTGGTATCGCCGCCGGCGGCCTGCTCGGGAGACATGTACGCGGGCGTGCCCGCGACAGTTCCCTCGAGCGTAAGATCCGCGTCCCCCTGCAGCCCGACGTGCTTGACGAGCCCGAAATCCAGGAGCTTGGCCACGTCGAAGATCCCCGCGCGCTCACAGACGATGATGTTGCCAGGCTTGATGTCCCGGTGCATCAACCCCATGTCGTGCGCTTCCGCGAGGGCACGACACACCTGCCGCAGAAAGTGCACGGCGCGCGCGGGCGGGAGCGGCCCGTATTCTGCCACGAGCTGCTCGAGCGTCAGCCCGGGCAGGTATTCCATGACGTAATAGAAGGACCCATCCGCGCCATGGCCGTAATCGTAGATCTCGACGGTATTCCAGTGCTCGAGTCGCGCCATCGCCTGCACCTCGCGCTCGAAGCGCTGCAGGATCTTCGGGTCGCTCACGCGGTCGGGGCTCAGCATCTTCACCGCAAACGGCTGCTTTAGCAGCACATGCTCGGCGAGGTACACCTCACCCATCCCCCCGGTGCCGAGATGACGCGTGAGCCGGTACTGCCCCAGGCGCTCGGCATCCTGGACCCGACGTTCAAGAAGACTCACACGGTACGAGCCAAAGATGGCGACAACGGTACCAACCGTCATCCAGACGACGGGATACACCATCAACGCGGTCATCTCCCCGAGTGAGACACCGGCACCGATGGCCTGGATGACCAGCTGCAGCAGGTGGATGCCGACCATCGAGAAGACCACGATCGCGCATCGTCTCCAGGTGTTGGGGATCAGCGTCCCATATCCGACAATCACCACGAGCCAGCGGAGCGTGACCGGGTCCAGCCGCGTCGCGCCCTGCGACACGAGCGGATGAACGAGCGCTTCGATCGGCGGCGCCATGATGCCGTAGCGATCGACGAAGTAGCCGTTGCTGACCATCAGATACGCCACGATGACAGCGAAGACCACCAGCTCCAGCTCCCGCAGGTGCCGCAGTCGCTTCGGCGGCCGCTTCCAGATGACCGCGCCGAGGACGGCGATGGTGACGGCTACGACGGCCTGGCCGAGGAGCACAAGGCGAGCGCCGCTCGGCACCCACGGCTCATACAACTGGATGACGCTGCGGATGGGAAGGATCCCGAAGAATCCCACGCTGACCGCGACGGTGATGAGAAGCCGTCGGCGCAGGAGCGCGTGCAGCTCCTTGGCTTGCCGCGCGATGACATTCGCGCCGGTCGTCGAGCTGCGACGTCCTGCAGGCCTCCCCGCTTCGGGAGACGGCTCGACGTGGGGGCTATACGGCTGGAATTGCGACGTGGGGGACATCCTGGAAAGACCGGCTTCGGCAGGGAACTAATCTCGGGCCGGTGTCCCGCCTACGCCAGAGAAATCAGGGAGGGCAGTTCAGCGCGTCCGTGTTGCTGTTCACGCGGCCATCTGCCGCGGCGCGCAGGAAACCGGCCATGGGACACAATGACTGGGTTTCCCCGGTATCCGGCCACGCGCGGATCGGCCCCCGGCCCCAGCGTCGCAGCGAATACGGCCGAATGAAGACACTGCGGGCGTCCACGGGAAGTGTAGTGGCGTTGGCGTAGAATTCCTTGTTCACGCCATCACTGAAGAGGTACTGCTCCACGTTCGAGACGTAGAAGGCACGAACGACCGCGTTGTGGTCCTTGAGGTAGCTCCCGATGGCGCGCAGCGCTTTCGGGCCGGCGAAGTCCCCGGAGACCGGGACGATGAGGTTCCGGTCATGGAGCGACTTCACGTAGCGGAAGTCGTCCTCGGTCGCGAGGAAGCTCTGGGGCACTCCCGTCGAATCTTCCGAAAAGGCGGTCAGCGTCATGAAATCGCCACCGCGTCCCGATGGCGGTCCGCGCGTCGTGATCGATGGCCCGTAGTAGTAGAACGCGTTGTAGACGCCGCGAAGCTGCATCTGTTCGTTCTCATTGAAGACGAACTTCTTCCGCGCGGTGAGCAGGTCCACGATCCGCTCAAAGTTCGCTGCCGAGTATGCGGAATCCGAGCGTACGAGCCGATAGGCATTCCAGATGTTCTGGATGGACATCGCGGTGTCGATCCCGGCCGGGCGCGGTTTGCCGAAGAGAAGGGAAATGAAGTCGGCCCGGTCGTTCGCCAGCTCGAACATCGCCTTGAACATCAGGTGCTGCATCACGGCCTGGCGGCGGATGTCGATGAGGAACGCCATGCGCGGCCGGATGGCGGCGATGTACGTATAGTTTTGCTCCGGCCCCACGCCGATGAACACATCGCCGCCGATGCCGCGTCCGCGAAGCATGGAATACAACTGGCCGACCTCCATCTCGTTGGAGGTGTAGTTGTCCTCGATGCGGAAATATCCGCCGGGCTCGGAGATGCGGTTGGACAATGCCCAGAAGTCGCCGTCACTCAGCCACTGGGGCAGCACTCCCTGAGGCTGGTCGCGCCCGGAAACCGCGGCCGAGGCGAGTCCCGCGCAGGCGACGACCACGCCGGCAACTGCTGGGAGCAGGATACGTCGTGACGATGCGGGCAGACGTTGTAAGAGCTGCTTGAATCCTCGCACGCCAACCTCCAGGTCGAAGCTGCTGGTCCTGCTGGAATTACGCCCCCGACCGACCAACGTTGCAAGGCCGTAAATTCGGGCTATGTACTCCCACTGCCTCTTCTGCAAGGCAGGCCTCGGCAGCAACGAGTCCGTCGAGCATTTCCCCGTGGGGAAACGGCTGGCCTTCGATCCCGCGAAGGGGCGGCTGTGGGTGGTATGTCCGGTATGCGCCCGGTGGAACCTGACGCCTATCGAGGAGCGTTGGGAAGCCATCGAGGAATGCGAGCGCCACTACCGCGGCCAGCGGTTGCGCGCGCAGACGGACAACATCGGCATCGCGAAGTTGAACAGCGGGCTGGAGCTTGTGCGAATCGGCCCGGCGCTGCGTCCCGAATTCGCGGCGTGGCGCTATGGCCGGATGTTCAGCGCGCGCTTCCGCCGGCGCATGGTTACCGTCGGCGCGGGCACGGCGGTGGCGGGAACTGGCATCGTGTTGTTCGGGGCGCCCGTGATGGCCGCGATCGCCGCACTTGGCCCGATCACCGTGATCGGGGCGCATTTCATCCTGCCGATCATCGCGACCCGCGGCCACCTCAAGTCCACCAGGATCGCCGGTCAGGATGGCAAGCTGCTGCGCGTGACGCGCGCGAACCTCGAGCATGCACAGCTTCAGGCGGCAGACGGCGACGACCCGTGGCGCCTGCAAGTGCGCCACTCATACGGGAAGCAGGAGCTCACGGGCGAAGTGGCGCGGCGCGCCTTGGGCGCGCTGCTCGCGAACGTGAATCGTGGTGGCGCGACGCAGGGAACCGTGCAGGACGCGACGACGATCATCGCGGATGCCGGCAGCCCTGCGGCGGTATCGCGCATGGTGGCGGGCGAGTCGCGCAAGCGCAGTGGAGACTTCGCCGAGCGATGGAAGGCGTATGAGCGCGGTGACTGGATGCGCGAGCCCTGGAAGGCGGCGATGGAGCCCATCAACTGGCGCGAGTTCTACAAGACAGGACAACTGAACCTGGCGAATTCCAACCAGATGCCGTCGAATCCCGGCGCGCTGCCACGGTTGCCGCGCGCGCAGCGGCTCGCACTCGAAATGGCCTTGCACGAAGACACCGAGCAGACGGCACTCGAAGGGGAGCTGGCGCTCCTCGAAGCCGCGTGGCGCGAGGCGGAAGAGATCGCGGCGATCGCCGACAATTTCTTTGCGCCGAAAATCGAGCGAGTGAAGTGAACTGAACTGCTTGTCGGCTTGTCGGCTTGTCGGCTTGTCGGCTTGTCGCCGAGAGCCGAGAGCTGACCACTATTTCTCGAACACCACCCGGCCTCCCACGATCGTCAGCATCACCTTGGCGTCCTTGATCTGCGTCGCGGGAATGGTGAAGAGATCGCGGTCGATCATCACGAGATCCGCGAGCTTTCCGACGGCGAGGCTTCCCTTGCTCCGCTCCTCGCCTTCCGCCCACGCGTTGTTCACGGTGTAACTGCGCAGGCTCGTCTCGAGATCGAGGCGTTGTTCAGGGAACCAGCCGCCCGCAGGCTTGCCATCCACCGTCTGCCGGGTCATGGAGGCGTAGATGATGGTCATGGGGTTCGCGGTGTACCAGCTCGCGTTCGTGCCCGGCCAATCGGAGCCGAAGAGCAGGGGAACGCCCGCGTCATGAAAGGTCTTGAAGGCATACGCCCATTTCGACCGCGCGCCAATCCGCTCCTCCATCCATCGCATGTCGTCGATGGCATGATACGGCTGCACCTCGGCGATGATCCCAAGGCGCTTGTACCGCTGTGCCACGCTGGCATCCCGGATGACCTGCGAATGGATGATGCGCCACCGCCGCTCCTTCGGGCCGTTGACGCGAATGACCTTCTCCATGATCGTCAGCACGGAGTCGATGGCGTGATCGCCGATCGCGTGCACGTTCGCCCACCATCCGGCAGAGTCGAGCCCGAACAACAGCCGTTCCATGTTGCCGGAGGGTTCCATTCCTGAGCCGGGACCGTCCGTGGCTGCGGTGTTCGTGCTGTCGCGCCACTCGCCGCGGCGCCCGGAATGCAGTTGTGGCTCATAGAAGCGCGCGGTGGAATTCCCCTGAATCCCGTCGACGAAACCCTTGAGCGCACGGATGCGGATCCAGTCGTCGCCGAAGCCCGGCGAGATTCCCGCGTACGAGAGCTCATCCCACTTGTCGAGCGTGGGGCGGGCGAACACGCGCACGGTGAGCTCGCCGCGACGCTTGAGCTCCGTGTAGACGGGGAGCTGGTTCGGCGGCGTGTTGTCATGAATCGTGGTGACGCCGAGCTCCGCCAGATGCTGCTGGCCTGCCCGCGCCTCGCGCAGTCGCTGATCGAACGTTTTCGGCGCTATCGCGCGCCGCACCCTGGCGAGCGCTGAATCGGCGACGCGCCCTGTCGCTCGCCCATTCACGCATTCCAGCCCGCGCACGGGACGACTGCAGGACAGTCCGGCGCGCTCGAGCGCGATTCCATTCGCGACATACGCACTGCGGTCCCAGCGATTGAGCAGGACCGGGGTCGTGCCGCTGACGCTGTCGATGATCGAGCGATCGGGAGAGAAGCGCTGGCGCGGCGCACCCGTCGCCGGGCCTGTGCTGTTCGCATTCCAGTCTTCATAGGCGCCCCAGTCGCCGCCCGTCAGCCATGCGCCCGGGCTCATTCGCGCGACGGCAGCCTTCACGCGTTCAGCGAACGGCGGCGCCGACGAAACGTCCAGGAGGTTCGCACCGATGAGGAGCGCTCCCGCCTGGCCGAAGTGGGTGTGATCGTCGATGAAGCCCGGGGTCACCATCCGGCCGGCGGCATCGACAACACGCGTTCGCGCCGTGCGATGCACATCCGCGTCCGCATTGGTCCCGACCGCGATGATCCGCTCGCCGCGGATTGCGACCGCTTCGGCGCGCGGTCGGGCGCTGTCGCCGGTCCATACGCGCGCGTTGCGAATGATGATGTCGGCCTCCTGTGCGGACAGCAGGGTCGGCGCTGCGGCAGCGACGACGAGAATCGCGAGTCTGTTCATGAGGTGCGCGTGGGTAAGGCAGCGGCCTGCAATATCGTTCCTCGCGGGCGATGTTAGCTCCTCGCTTGGTCCACCCGCCAGCCCTGTCGGCACCGCCTGTTGGTACCTCGCGATCATTGCGATTGCAAGAAAACGCATATATCCTTGCAATTGATGACTATTCCGCTCCAGCCGGCAACCGCGGCGGGACCCGTGCTGACGAAGGCGCTGCTCTCTGCGGCCGAGCGCCTCGGGATACGCAACCGCCATCTCGCCACGGTGCTCGGGACGAGTGAAGCAAGCGTGTCGCGGCTGCAATCCGGGCGCGCTCTCGATCCGGATAGCAAGGAAGGGGAGCTCACCCTTCTCTTCCTGCGGTTGTACCGGTCGCTCGACGCGCTCGTGGGGGGTGACGACGAAAAGGCGCGCACGTGGCTTCGCGCCGAAAACCATCACCTGCGCGGCATTCCTGCGGAGCGCATCCGGACCGTCGAGGGACTCGTCGATGTCGTCCAGTATCTGGACGCGATGCGCGGGCGACTCTGAGATCCGGGCGCTGCGGCTGATGCCGTGGCGCGTGGTCGAGGCGCAGCACCAGGTGTCCACGCGCAAACTCGTGGACAGTAATGAGGAACAGGAGCTGCTCGAGCAGCTCATCGATCGCGCCAAGCCACCCGCAGTGGCAGACGCGAAACAGCATTACCTCCTCACCACACCCTTCCGGTACCCGCCGCTCCGATACGGTTCGCGATTCGGCAGCCGGCACGAGCGCGGCATCTGGTATGGGTCGGAGACGCTTCCCACCGCGTTCGCCGAAGTCGCGTACTATCGCTTCGTGTTTCTCGAGGGGACAACTGCGGATCTTGGCGAACTCACATCGGAGCTCACCGCGTTTCGTGTGAACGCGCGCAGCCGGCGCGGCGTGGATCTCGTGCACGCGCCCTTCAACGCCAGCAGGAAAGTCATCGCCTCGCCAATCAGATACACGGAGACCCAGGCGCTCGGCGCCGCGATGCGCGAGGCTGGCGTCGAACTGTTCCGCTACCCGTCCGCGCGTGACTCACGTGGTGGCGTGAACGTGGGCGTATTCACGCCCGCGGTGTTCGGGAAATCGCGGCCGCGCGATCTCGAGCCCTGGCACTGCAGTGCCACCCGCGAGACGGTGGAGCTGGCGAAGCGCGACTACTTCGGCCGGGACCTGCATGTGTTTCCGCGCTCGAAGTTTCTGGTGCGGAATGCGTTGCCGTTGCCTGCACTTTGAGCGGGGCGTTGGGCGAAGAGCTAACTGCCAAGGGCTTACGGCCAAGGGCTTACGGCCAAGGGCTTACTGCCAAGGGCTGACGGCCAAGAGCTTACGTCCAAGAGCTTAGGGCCAAGAGCTTAGGGCCAAGAGCTTAGGGCCAAGAGCTTAGGGCCAAGAGCTTACGGCCAAGAGCTTACGGCCTAGGGCTTACGACCAAGGGCGTCCCAAGAGATCACGGCCCAGTGCTGTGGCCAACGCCGAGCGCAATCATCCTTGGCCGTTAGCGGTTGGTAGTCAGCGGTTGGTAGTCAGCTGTTGGTAGTTAGCTCTTGGTAGTTAGCTCTTGGCAGTTAGCTCTTGGCAGTTAGCTCTTGGCAGTTAGCCCTTGGCAGTTAGCCCTTGGCAGTTAGCTCTTGGTAGTTAGCCCTTGGCAGTTAGCTCTTGGTAGTTAGCTGTTGGTCGTTAGCGGTTGGCCGTAAGCAGTTGGTAGTAAGCTCTTGGCATTCAGCAGTCGGCTTCACGGCCACAGCCAGACGAACACCGCGCCCATGGCCGCTCCATAGATGACCGCATCGAGCAGGTTCTTGAGCGCGGTGCTCCAGGGCCGCTCGTACCAGATGGCCTCGCCGGCATACGCCATTCCGTAGGCCAGGAACCCGACGGTCGTGGTGAACCGGAAGATCTCGCCGCCAGGAGCGCCAGAGGGCAGCGCACGGCCCGCGAGGTACGCCGCGAAGATGCTGATCACCAGCTGATAGAGGAACCATTTGCCGAAGAGCGGACCCATGCCCGGCATTCCGGGCCGGAAAACCCGGACCCAGCCTGCGGGACCGCGGGTGCGCTTTTCGACGAATGCCGGATCCTTCATCGCGGCTTCGCCGCCGTGCGGGTAAGGAAAGATGTAATCGCCCGGCGCGAGCGCCTGGGATCCGAGCGAGCGCATGACGTCATCCTCGCCGGGGATTCGACCAAAGTCCGTATTGTGGTATCGCAGAACCATGTGGACGACCGCGCTGGCGATGAATGCGGCAACGGCGGACACCAGGATGGGCAGCCACAGCGACGTCAGGGAAACCATTAGCTCCTCCGAAGTGATTGCGAGCGGTGGATGCTGCGGGAGGGAAGAACGTGACGCGCATCACGCACCGCGCGCGCGGCCCCGATTCTGCTCGCAAAGTTGTGGCTGGTCGCGGCTCGACGATAGAGCGCGAGGCCCGATCGTTTCCGCCGCTTTGGAGTATCACAGCCGTGACCGTTCGCCGCACGCCTTATACGACCACGACGGCGGAGCCCGCAACCGATCCACGCTCACTGCGCTGGTGGTGGGTACCGGATGTCGCCTTTGCCGCGTTTCGCATCAGCATCGGAGCGCTGCTGATCTGGCATGGCGTGCAGGAGCTGTTTGGCGAGCTGCTCCTTCCTGGACAGCGATGGAGTGGCGCGCTCACACCGCTCACTGATCCCTGGATCATGGCGACAGTCAAGCTCGTCGGAGGCACCTTGCTGGCTGTCGGCCTCTTCACCCAGGCGGCGGCAGTCGTGCTCGCGGCACTCGTCGCGCTCACCCACCTGTCAGTGAACGGCGTTCGAAACCACTGGATGCTGAACGGGGGCGAGCTCGCGACGCTGTACGCGATCGTTCTGCTTGCGTTCGCATTCGTCGGCCCGGGTTGGTTCAGCTTCGATGGACTCCTGCGCGGCCGCCGCTCGCGAAAGCGGACACCGGGAATGACGGTGCCGATCTCCCCATGGGTGCGGCGCCAGGCGCGGAGACGGGAGCTGGCGAGGTAGGAGCCGGCTTGTCGGCTTGTCGGCGAAATTGAGAACATGTACAAGTCCCTCGCGGTAGTAGCCGTTTTTGCAACAGCGATCCTTCTCCGCACCCCGACAAGCGGTGAAGCCGTCAAGCTGACAAGCAGGGCCTTGCACGTCGTCCGTCTCCAGTCCAATCGCTTCGTGCCCGCAGAGACGCGCGTGGCCGCCGGTGACACCATCCGGTTCATCAATGGCCAGGGCGGGCCGCACAACGTGGAATTCATCAGCGACTCGATCTCGGCGTCCGCACGCAAGATCATCGATTCGGCGATGCCGGCTCCGAAGATCCGCGAGCTGTCGAGTGGCATGCTGATCCTCACCAACGAGGCGTATTCGATGGTCATGCCGGCACTCCCGGCAGGGCGCTACTCCTTCCTGTGCTCCCCGCACGCAGCGAGCATGCGGGGAGCACTCATCGTTCCGTAATCAGGCCATCGACGCCAGGACGCGATCGAGCGCGGCGTAGCTCGCGTTCATCCCGGATTCCATCCCGCTCTGCGCCATGCCATCGCGTTCCTCCTTCGTATAGAATTGCGAAACGACATTCAGGCGCGTGCGACCATCGCCAAGATCGGTTAGCGTCATGGTTTCGCGGATCGGATGCGCGGGCATTCCATCCCATTCGAAGGTCTGGACAATCCGTTCCGGCGCATTGATGTCGCCGTAACGACCTTCGAAGCCGTGCTCTCCGCCGTCGCTATGCTCGACGAAGCGCCAGTGTCCGCCGCGTTCCACCTCAAATTTTTCCACGACAAGCTTGTTCCCGCGGCCCCACCACTGGGCGACGAGCTTGGCGTCGGTCATCGCACGCCACACGCGGTCTCGCGGGGCGTCGAACATGCGCTCCACGTGCATCTCGCGGTCTCCCGCCATCGTCAACATTGCGGGACGGTCGAACTTCGGGGACTTTGCTGCTGCTGCTGCGTTCATTGGTCTTCTCCTTTGGTGCGCTCGAGGAATGCCTCGAGGCGGTCGAGACGGGCGTCCACCATGTCCGCGTAACTCCGGATCCACTCCGCTTCGGCGTCCAGCCGCTGCTTGCCCAGGCGGCAGAAGCGAACGCGTCCGACCTTTTCGGTCTGCACCATCCCCGCATCCTCGAGCACCTGCACGTGCTTCTTCATCCCCGTGAGGGTCATCTCGAACGTGATCGCGAGGTCGGTGATGGACGCGTCGCCGTCGCCCAGCCGACGGAGGATGCCGCGGCGGGTGGAATCCGAGATTGCCGCGAACGCCCTGTCCATGTGAGGTGAATACTGAACCATATGGTTCAGTATACTGGTATCGCTAACCCCAAACAAGCCCCCACTTACAAGCTCCGGAAACCCCGCCATTTCGCATATCGCAACTCCTGTGATGCGGACTGCAAGATGGCTGCGACAGACGGTACAGGCAGGCCGCGCGCGATGTCGTATCTACAAGGCGCTCGGCCGGGCGACGCCGCTCGCTTTCTGCGCTGGAGGGGAGATGAGTACCCACAGCGCGAACGCTTCAATGGAGCTCCAATGGCTGTCGCCGTGAATGCTCAACGGCCGCTCAAGCTTATGCGGACCGGCCGCGATGTGCGTTCCCTGGAACCACCGACGTTGGGACGCGTCCAACCTGTGTGCAGCTTCGTCAACGCCGAAGTCGCGCGGCTGCGCAACATGAGCATCGCGATCGGCGCGGCGTGCGCGATCGGCGCGATCCTTTTTCCGCTCCTGACACGCATCGGCGACGTCCGCATCCCGCTCGTCCTGGCAGGGGGCATCTTTGCGGTCTGGTTCGTTCGCGCGCGACGCGAGCTCGTGTCGCACTGCACCAATCTCGCGGCCAAGCGCTTCGTCGCTGCCATGAACCGCGGGTTGTCCTACAAGGCGGGTTCCTCCCTGACCCAGCAGCAGTTCCAGGCATCGGATCTCTTCCGCGAGTCCGTGCATCGCTGGAGCAGTCACGACGAAATCGCCGGACGAGCGGACGGCGTGCGGTTTACCCTGCACCGCGTCCGCGCGACCGCGAAGGCCCGCGGCGAGATGGTGTTCGACGGCGTCGTCATCAAGATCGACTTCGCGAGCGGATTCCCAGGGCACACGGTCGTCGTTCCTGATGGCGACGCTGGACCCATCGGGAATCGCGTGAAGAAGGATCTCGTGATGCTGAAGCATCCCACCTTCGAAAAACACTTCAGCGTCTTCGCGAGTGACTACTACGAAGCGCGCCGGCTGGTGTCCCCGCATCTCATGGAAGTCGTCCTCGCCGCGGCGCCCAGTTTTCCGGACGGGATTCGCATGGCCTTCGTCGCGCGGTCGCTGTTCGTCGCGGTACGCACCGAAGGGCTGCGTGTGGATGCGCCCCTCTTCGGTGCTCCGTTGACGCCGGAGACGGCCGTGGGGCCGCTCATGCGGATGGTGACGTTCGCGGAGGCGCTGGCCGCGTCTCTAGACGTCGTCGGGGTGCACGCCTAGAAGTTGCCGGCTCGCACGTCGGCGGCGGCCTCGAGCACCGCGCCAATCTCGCGCGACAGGATTCGCGCTTCCTGCGTCGCGTTCGACAGATCCGACAGGGCGGACTGCAGCCCCGAGGAGCGAAGGCGCATCAGGTCGAGCTTCAGATTGCCCAGCGCCAATCCGGCATTGTCCATCTGCCGGGACAACGCCATTCGACGCTGCGCCAGCGACTCGAGACTCCCGCGCTGCCGCTGCAGCAGCGCGAGACGGCGCTCGCCCTCCGGAGTTGGTCGTTCTGACTGGACCTCGGCGATCCGCGAGTCGAGGTCACGCAGCAGCCGCGGATCGAAGTCGCGCTGCAGGTCGTGGATGGATGTCGCAAGCTGGACGATGCGGTCGACTAACCCGTTCGCGGTGGGACCGAGATCAGGAAGCATCTCGCGATCTTCACGCGACAGTGAGGCGGCGATCGTGACGATGGCGTCCCGATCCTCGACGGCGCGCCGAATCGCGACCCCTTCCGTGCTGTCCAGAATGGCGCGCGGTGCGAGCTTCTCGAGTGCGTCGGCCGCGGGCTTCGGCGGCTTCGGCAGTACCCACTTTGCGCGGGGCATCAGGATCACGCGCCGGACCCGCAGTCCGCTCGCCCGCAGTGATCTCGCGCGATGCATCCACTTCTTCGACATGAACCAGGGAATGACCGGGAGCGCGAGCACAGGGATTATCCCCTCGCCGAGCGCTGCCTGCGCGGCGAGCGCGCCCACCCATGTGGCGAATGTGAGCCACGTATAACCACGCATCGCCTTGACGCGATCATACAGGTTGATTCGCCCATGCCAGATGCGATTGTCGTGACGTTGTTCAGGAGTGAACGCCGCGAACTCCGGGCGCTCCATGACGATCGATCCGTGCAGCAAGGGAGGCGCGGGCGGAGCTCCAGGTACGACGGACGCCGGCGCTGGCGCTTCGTTGCGGCGGCCACCAAGTGCGCTGCCGCCGCCTGCCGCAACGACACTGCTCCGCGGGATCGGCGATGCGTACCGCACCGGCTCGCGATGCTCCGCGCGCCACGGTGCACCGGACGTCTGATCAGACATCAGCGTATCGCGTAGCGCCGATGCCGTCGGCCACCGGTCCTCCGGCGACTTCATCAGGGAGCGCTCTACGGCGTCGCGCAGCACGCGCGGCGTATCCGGCCGCAATTCGGCAATTGCACGTGGACGCTCCGTGACGTGCTTGAGCAGCAACGCCATGGAACTCGCGGCGGTGAAGGGGACGCGTCCCGTGAGCATCTGGTAGCCGACGACGCCGAGGGAGTAGATGTCGCTGCGGCCATCAACCTCGCGACCTTCCGCCTGCTCCGGGGACATGTACGTCGGCGTGCCAACGGCGATTCCCGTCTGCGTCAGCCGCGTCCCTCCTTCCATGGCTCGCGCGATTCCGAAGTCGGTCACCATCGCGCGCCCGGTATCGCGGTCGAGCAGGATATTGTCGGGCTTGATATCCCGGTGAATGACGCCGCGCGTGTGCGCGTAGGCGAGCGCGTCAGCCACTTCACAAATGATGCGTCGCGTCTCGTCCAGGGGCTGGCGCGGTTCACGCGCCAGCAACGCCGCCAGGTTTCCTCCGGTGACGTAGCCCATCACGAAATAGGCGATCCCTTCCGTTTCGCCCACATCGTAGATCGGCACGATGTGAGAATGGGACAGCTGCGCGGAGGTCTGCGCTTCGCGCGTAAAGCGGGTGCGGACCGCGGGGTCGTACGCCAACTCAGGCGGGAGCACCTTGATGGCAACCAACCGGTTCAGGCGTACGTCGCGGGCGCGATAGACGACCGACATGCCGCCACGGCCAATCTCGCACTCCACCTCGTACTGACGCCCCAGCGCCGCCACGACCCGGTCCAGTAGCTCGCTCATCGTGGCGTCAAAGATACCTCTCACAGCGGTCACGTACGCACGGAACGGGGGACGGTTTCAGGGGCAGCGTTCTTGCACCCAATCTGGCGAAATGGCCGAGTCCCGTTCTCCCTCCGGAACCGCCACAGCGCCGGAAGTCTTCCCGGGTTCCAGCGAGATGGCGCGACGTTGCCGCGAATTCTACTGGGCGGGAACCTCGCTTGGGTCACCCGACGAATGGCCGGACGCTCTTCGCATCGCGGTGCGAATGGCGCTGGAGACGCCATTCCCGATCAATCTCTGGTGCGGGCCGGAGATGCGACTCATCTACAACGATGCGTACCGATCCGTCCTCGGTGCCAAGCACCCTGACGCACTCGGGCGCCCTGGAGCCGATGTATGGTCCGAGATCTGGAGCGACATCGAAGGAATTTTTGATCGCATCCGGAGGGGTGGCCCCGCCGAATACGCCGAAGATGCGCGCTTCGAGATGGAACGGGATCACGGACCGCCCGGAGAGGCCTGGTTCACCTACTCCGTGAGCGCGATCCGCTCCGATGACGGACAGATCGTCGCGTTCCTCAACATCGCATCCGAGACCACCAGGCGCCTCATGGCCGAGCGCGCGGCGCAACGGGATCGCGCCGCGGCCGAACATGCCGAGCGGCAACTGCGCGAGGTCTTCGCGCAGGCGCCCGCGTTTCTGGCGGTGCTGCGGGGGACGGAGCATCGCTTCGAGTTCGTGAACGATGCATACCGCCGGCTCATCGGCAATCGCGACGTCGAAGGGAAGCGGGTCGTCGACGCGCTGCCGGAAGTCGTGTCGCAGGGTTTCATCGAGATTCTCGACAAGGTGCTGCGTAACAACGAGCCATTCGTCGGACGCGCGCTCCCCGTCCAGCTGCAACGCTCGACGGGTGGGGCATTGGAAGACCGGTATGTGGATTTCGTGTACCAGCCACTCTGCGACGCGCACGGTACCCCGACAGGCATAGTCGCGCACGGCGTCGACGTTACGGATCAGGTATTGGCGCGCCAGGTCATGGAAGAGAGCGAATCCCGGTACCGGTTCCTCGCGAACTCCATTCCCGTCCAGGTCTGGACCGCAACGGCGGAGGGAGCGCTCGACTACGTCAGCGATCGTGGCGCCGAGTATTTCGGACGATCAGCCGCCGAAGTTGTGGGAGACCAGTGGCTGTCGGTGCTGCATCCCGACGACGTCGAAGGCACGCTCACGCGATGGCGGCACTCGCTGGAGACGGGCAAGCCATATGAGGTGGAGTTCCGGCTGTTCAGTGCTCGGCACAATGAGTATCGGTGGCACCTGTCGCGCGCGAACGCGCAGTGCGAGGGCGGCAGGATCCTGCGCTGGGTCGGGACGAATACCGAAATCGAGGACCGGAAGCGGTTCGAAGCGGAGCTGCAGCGGCTGACCGCGGAGGCGACTGAGGCAGACAAGGCGAAAAGCGCCTTCCTGGCGTCGATGAGCCACGAGTTGCGCACACCGCTCAACGCAATCGGGGGCTACGCGCAGCTCATCGAAATGGGAGTGCGCGGTCCGGTCAACGACGCGCAGCGCCAGGACCTGCTCAAGATACAGCGCAGCAAGAACCACCTCGACACCCTCGTGAGCGACGTGCTGAACTTCGCGAAGCTCGGCGCCGGGCGCATGGAATATCGTGTCGACAAGGTGAATGTCCGGCTCGCGGTGAGCACCGTCGCGGACATGGTCGCGCCGCAGATGGCCGAGAAGAAGCTGGAGCTCCGCATCGACCCGATGGCGCGGGAGGTCTTCGTCCGTGCCGACGAGGACAAGGTCCGGCAGATCCTGCTGAACCTGCTGGGGAATGCGCTGAAGTTCACCGCCGAGCATGGCGTGATCACCGTCTCGCTGCACGAAGAGCCGACGACCGTGACGGTGGAGGTCACCGATACCGGCATTGGCGTGCCCGAAGAACATCTGGATCGGATCTTCGAGCCGTTCGTACAGAGCAAGCGCGCGCTCAACTCCAAGGATCAGGGGGTGGGGCTGGGACTGGCGATCAGCCGGCAGTACGCGCGTGCAATGGGCGGCGACCTGAAGGTGCGCAGCAAACCGGGACTGGGGTCGACGTTCTCGATGTCGCTGCCGCGTTACTGAGTCCTGGCGATGCGGGCCTCGAGCCGGGCGCGGATCGGCGGCCACTCTTCGTCGAGCATGCTGAGAAAGGTCACGTCCCGGAAGGAGCCGTCGCGATAGGGCAGCCGCTTTCGCAGCACCCCTTCCTGCGTGGCGCCGATGTTCGTGATGGACTTGAGCGATCGCTCATTGCCGACGAGCACCTTGAACTCGACGCGCACGCATTGCCATACCTCAAACGCATGGCGGAGCATCAGGTACTTGGCTTCGGTATTGATGGGCGACCGCCAGTGGCTGGGAGCCAGCCACGACCATCCGATCTCGACGCGTCGCTCCGCGAGCTCCATGTTCTCGAATCGCGTACTGCCGACCGGCTCACCAGACCTCCGGTCGAGAGTGATGAACGGGTACGCTGTGCCAGCGTCGCGGCTGGCCAACGCCTTCGCGATGTAGCGATCTACGTCCGCGCGGTTCTCGAGTAGCGTGCGGCTGAACGCCCAGATGCGCGGATCGCATCCGATGCGCGCGAGGCTTTCCGCGTGGTCGGCCAGCAGCGGCTCGAGGCGGACATGCCGCCCCTCGAGAATGAGCGGCTCGGTCATGAGCAGGAAGCTGCGCTTCCGTCTGCGTCGGGACCAGTGCATGGCACGATAGCTTTCCGCGATGGCTCGGCTCGCGCTCATGCGAGGCGCCCTGCGCGTCCTCTCAGTCCTTTCGCCAGTGCTGGCGGCGCACATCGCCGCTCGTTTCTGGTTCCGGATCCCGAAGCCGCGAATCAAGGAAGCGACACGCGAGTTTCTCGCGACGGGTACGCGTTTCGAGGTGATCGTCGCCGGTCGGCCCATCGCGGCGTGGCGGTGGGGTTCGGGCCCAACCGTGGTCCTCGTGCACGGGTGGGGCGGATTCGGTGGTCAACTGCAGGGCTTCGTCGAGCCGCTGGTGACCAGTGGTCATGCGGTGATCGCGTTCGACGCACCATCGCACGGATTCTCCGCGGGTGGGCAGCTGGGACCGTCGCACGCGACGCTGTTCGAGTTTGCCGACGCGCTGGTCGAAGTTGCATCGGGAGCGGGCGACATCGCGGCGGTCATCGCGCATTCCGGCGGGTGCGCCGCGGTTGGCTGGGCCATGTGGAAGCATCCCACGCTGCGTCCGGAGCGCCTGGTGTTCCTTGCGCCGTTCGGGAAGCCGCTGCGCTACATGGGCCTCTTCCAGAGCACGCTCGGGCTGAGCGACGGCGTGATGGAGCGGTTCCGCGCCAGCACCGAAAAGCAATTCGACTTCCGCTGGGAGCAGCTGGATGTCCCGTCGATGGCAGCGCAGATGCCGACACCGCCCCTGCTCGTAATTCACGATCGTGAAGACCGCGAGACGTCATGGCAGGACGGTGTCGAGATCGCGGATGCGTGGCCGCAGGCCGAGACGATGTGGACCACGGGGCTCGGACACGTGCGACTCCTCCGCGACCCGGGCGTGATCGAGCGCGTGTGTCAGTTCATTCAGACACGCCCCGGCTGATCGCACCGCGCACCGAGGCGGTCTCGAGAACGCGTACATCACCAATCCCGCGTGTGCGTGCACACGAACGCGGGGAACGTTTCTCGCGGGCGCAATCACGGTTCACACCGTCATTTCCCCAGCATGGAGTAGCGATGTCTCGCAGCATGTCACGTTTCGCTCTGGTCCTCCTTTCGCCGGTCGCGTTGCAGGCGTGCGCCACGAAGGGTTTCGTCCGCAATGAAGTCGCGATCTCACGCGCCGCGATGGATTCGGCCATGGTCGCGGAGCGTGACGCACGCATCACTGCCGACAACGACCTGGCCGCACGCATCGCCGGCCTGCGCACGGAGCTCGATACGCTGCGGACGCAGTTCGGTGCCCGCATTGCGGCGATGGAAGATGGACTCCGCTTCGCGATGCCGGTGACCTTCGCATTCGACGATGCCAGTGTCCGCGCGCAGCACCAGCCGCTGCTGGAGCGCTTCGTTCGCGTCGCCGAGAAGTACTATCCCGGCTCGACGATCACGATCGAGGGCTTTGCGGATCCCGCCGGCAGCCAGTCGTACAACCTGGCGCTGTCACGCCAGCGGGCCATGAATGTCATGGAGACGCTGCAGTCACTCGGTCTCGACCAGAATCCCCTGCGTCCCATCGGGTACGGTGAGTCACGCGCAGTGGTGCCGGGTGCCGAGAAGTTCGAGTCCGGCGCGGAGTCCAACCGGCGCGTGGTGTTCGTGATCGAGAATGCCGGTCCGGATGCGGCGATCGCATTGGGGCCGACGATCCGCTGAGCGCTGGCTTGTCAGCTTGTCAGCTTGTCAGCTTGTCGCTTCAACTGACAAGCCAACAAGCCGACAAGCCGATAGGCTTTTCTTCAGAACACCCTTATCGTCACCGGCTGTGGCAGGTCGACGATCTGTTTCTCCGATCGATTCTGCTGGACGCGGGTGTACCATGCTTCGTCCTTCGGCGCGCCGCCGGCTTCCATGACCTCGCGCGCCAGCTTCGTCGCGACGTCGTTGGTCACCCGGATGGAGCCATGTGACACCGCCTTGCCGATGGACGACCGATCGTTGGTGCCGTGGATCGACCGCGGGGGGTCGTAAACGAGCTGGGCGCGTCCCAGCGGATTCTTCGGATCACCGGGCTTCCGGGGCTCACGCTCCTCTGCCCACGACTCGTCGGGTGGCACCCACTCCGGATTCCAGACGGCCTGGGTGATCTTCCATTCACCGGTCTGCGTCGGCCATTTCTCGGACCCGACCGCCACCGGGTAGGTGGCTGAGGTGGTGCCGCCCGTGATCACGCGCAGCTCGCGCGCGGCGAGGTCGACTTCGATGCGCATGTCCGCCGTCGGCATCGGCTGGGGCGTCGCGATCGCAGCGGTCGTCGCGCCCATGGGGGCGGCGGCCGCGGCCGACGTATCCGTCGCGACGTCGTTCCCCGTCGGCCAACATGCACCAAGACCGCCGAGGAATGCGATCGGTGCAACTACACTTCGCAGTCTCATCATCGCGTTCTCTGTTGAGGTTGAACGCGCCTGAAGGGCAAGGGCCATGCTCACTGGCTACATCGACGACCGCTCAGCGGCTGCGTGCCTCCGCCGCGACGTCCCGCTCCCACTCGGCGAGCAGTTCGCGCAACCGCCGCGCAATGGTCGTCTGTGAGGCAATGACGTTCGACCGCTCCCCGATGTCCTCGCGAAGATTGAAGAGATGCGCGCGCCGGGCGCCTTCGACGATGAGCTTCCAGTCCCCCGAGCGCACGGCGAGGTGCGGTTGTGCCGGATGGCCGCGCCAGAAGAGCGTCCGCTCCACGACCGGCGCGCGTCCGCTCAGGATGGGGAAGAGGTTGATTCCCTCGAGCTTCAGGTCCGCCGGAATCGGCGCATTCGCGGCGGCCAGGATGGAGGCAGTGAGATCCATCGTAATGCCAACTTGACTGCTGACGGTCCCCGCGGGAATGTGTCCGGGCCAGCGGATGATCGCCGGGACGCGGATGCCCCCTTCCCACACGCTCAACTTGTTGTGAAACAGGGGGCCGTTGCGCGATAACCACTCGCCGCCGTTGTCATTTGTGAAGATGACGATGGTATTCTGGTGCAGTCCCAGGCGATCCAGCGTTTCCAGGATGCGACCCACGCCCTGATCGACGCGTTCGACCATCGCGACGTATTCGGCACGCGTGCTGGTCGAGTCGGAGAAGGGGCCGAGGTGCGCAGCACTGTCGCGCGCGACGGTCGGCTTGCCGGGAACCTGGTAGGGCCAGTGCGGCGCGTTGTACGCGACGTCAATGAAGAATGGCCGTCTGCCATTCTGCTCGATGAAGCGTATGGATCGCTCGGTGATCAGGTCGGTCATGTAGCCATCGACCTTTACCGGCGTGTCATTCTCGTACAGGTCGTCGTACTCCGGTGAATCCGGCGAGGTATGGGTGTAGAAGTCGATGAAACCGCTCTTGAAGCCGAAGAAATAGTCGAAGCCGTGCCTCGTCGGGCTGTACTGCGGCCTCCAGCCCAGGTGCCACTTACCAATGAGTGCGGTAGCGTAGCCCCCGTTCTTCATGAGCTGCGGGAACGTTCGCCCCGTGACGGGCAAACCGCGTTCATAGTCGGCAGGGCGCTGCATCCCCAGGGGATATTCCAGCCGTACCCGCTGCTGGTAGCGTCCGGTGATGAGCCCCGCACGTGTCGGAGTGCACGACGGCGCGTTCGCGTAGAAATCCGTGAAGCGCACTCCTTCACGTGCGAGGCGATCGATGTTCGGTGTGCGCACGTCCGTCGCACCATAGCTGCCGAGATCACCGTAGCCTGCGTCGTCGGTCATGATGAGCACGACATTCGGCTGCGCGGGTGCCTGCGCGAGGATGGCAACGGGAGCGAGGAAGGCACAAGCAAGAGCAAGTACGCGCATGATGTCAGGGATATTGGTAAGTCATGTGGACCTCAATCAACGCTCATTACGCGCCGTGTTGGCCCGCGTGGTCATCCCGATCAGTCGGGATACCACGAGCGCGATGTACATGATGCCGACGATCGATGCGAGCATCACCAGCGCCCGCGCCATCGGCTTCACCGGGTAGATGTCGCTCAGCCCGACACTCGAGAGCACCGCCACACTGAGATACAGCAGCTCCATCCAGCTGCGTGGCGCCATGGTCCCTTCGGCATGCCCGAACGCGCCGGGGCTCAGCGCCTGGCATACGACGAACGCGTACGCGAACGCCCACGCCAGCAGCGTAAAGGTCGCGCCGGCGGCGAACAGTTCGTCCAGCTGGACATGCCAGTCCTGGAGCATGTACGCGATGAGGCTTCCCGCTGCGTAGAAGTAGAACACCGTCTCGAGCGCCGCCGTCGCCACGCTGAGCGCCGGACGCGGCGAGATCACGTTGATCAGCGAGAGCACCACGACTGGCATGGCGAAGAGCAGGCCGAGCCAGGTGAGCCAGGGGCCGCTGCGTACCACCCACAGTGCGAGTCCCAGCACGAGTAACCCGAACATGCCGAACAGGGCTCGCCCCCTCGGCGACGACTCCATCATCGGGTAGAGCACGATGCCAAGCAGCTGTACCAGCAACAACCCCGCCGACGGGTTGCGCATGAGAAAGCGCACGGTCGCCTGCGCCAGCGATGGCCGTCGGCCGAGCGCGTTCGGTTCCATGGATCAGGTATGGTACACGCGTGCACGCGTCAACGCGCGCTCCGCATGCGCACGACTACACGTACCGCATCCACGCCGCGCGCTTCGTCCGCTTGATGTTCGCGTACCACCGACACGCGCAATACAACAACGCCACGTTCACTGCGAACGCCGCAAACAGCATCGCCAGCGTCCAGCGCTGCTCCGGCGGCACCTGTGCGAACGGCGCCGAGTCGTACCACTCGCCGTGCGCGGCGCCGGTCCTGAGCGTGTTGACGATCAGCGCCGACACATGGATGAGCGGGATGTGAAGCAGGTAATAGAACATCGGAACCCGGCCGATCACGTCGAATGCATTGGCCACCGACCCGCGCCAGCGGTCGGCCGCCGGGAGCAGGGCGATCATCGGGCCAAGGGTCATCAGCAGGAACAGCTGCGATGCCGGGTATTTCTGCTGGTCGAGCATCCGGAACAGCGCGGGTCGCGTGTCGTCCCCGGGGTCCTGCAGCAGCACCAGGGCAGTCGCCGCCGCGATGAACGCCGCCGTCATCCCCAGACCAATGCGCAGCGACAGAGGGTCTCGCGTGGCTGGTTCGCGCACCATCAGCGCGCCGAAGCCATAGCCCACGGCCATCACGCCGATCCAGGGCACGATCACGTACAGCACGGCAATGCCGGGTGTGCCATCGAGTCCCGCGGGATACACAAACTCCCATATGCGGCCGAAGCCGCCGCGCGCGCCGGCCGGAATGACATTGGGCACGAGCGCAAAGGCCTGCTGAAAACACACGATCGCGCCGCCAAGCCAGCCGACGGTGCGCGGACGCAGGCGCACGAGTGCAGCGAGGAGGATCATGCACCAGCCGAGCATCCAGATCACGCCCGCGAGCGTGAACTGGTCATACGCAAAGTTGAAAGTCCAGCTGAAGCGGATCAGCGTGAGCTCGAGCACCACCAGCATGACGCCTCGCGTCAGCAGGAAGCGGCTCAGCTGCGCAGCGTCGCCAAGCGTGCGTCCGTGGAGGAAGGCTGCCGTGCCGGCCAGGAAGACAAATCCGGGGGCGCAGAAGTGCGTCACCCATCGTGTGAAGAAGATCCCGGCTGTTGCGCCACCGGCAGGGATCCCTGAATAAACGCGAACGTGATCGATGGCCATGAGGACCATGATCACGCCGCGGATGATGTCGATGGATCGGATGCGTTCTGTCGTGCCTGCCTGCGACGACGTCGGTGGCTGGTAGGAGCTTGTTTGCGATGACGTCGTGCCAATCGTCGCGGACATCCGGGTCTCCAGGTCGCGGATGCCGCGAATGTACCACTTTCCTCAGCCCCTCGCACGTGCTACGGACGGAGAGTCGCGCCGTACGACACCAGCAGGTCTCGCAGCAGCGAGCGATGGCAGTGTGACTCATTCTCGCAATAGCAACCGACCGAAAAGTTGGTCTCGTGTGACAGCGTCGCGAGGAGCATGAGAAGCCGCTGCGCTTCCGGCTTCTTCATCTCGGTGTGATAGCGACGCGCGAACCGCTTCCAGCGGGCAGCTGTCCACGGCTCGACGAGCGCCCACGAGACGAGCTGCGCGGATGGCGCGAGGTCAGGCAACCACACGTCGTAGAAATTCAGCCGCGCGTGATCCTGCTTTTTCACGCCGCGGGGTGGACGGCGGACCGTGCCGAGTCGCGGTCCTTCGTCCCGCGCGCGCGGTGTGCCCAGCCTCACGATGCGAATGGCCACGAGAGCAGCTCGCTGGTTCGTCGTTCGGAACGCGGTGTGCAACACTCGTTTGCATCACCAGATGGAGGAGAATATGACGAATCGTGACGTGAATCCTTCACAGGGCTTCCGTGCCACGGAGCGCCAGCTCGATTGGGCTCAGGAAGAGAGCTATTGGCGCGACAACTGGCACACGCGTCCGTACGCGTCAGCCGATCGCGGCTTCGACTACTATCGCCCCGGATATCGCTACGGTGTCGAATCGGCCACCCGGTTCAACGGGCGCCAGTGGAATGATGTCGAGCCGGACCTTCGCACAGGCTGGGACCGGTATGAACATCGCGCCCAGAGCACGTGGGAGAATGTGAAGGACGCGGTGCGTGACGGCTGGGATCGCGTGACCAGGCACTAAGAGCTCTCGGCTCTCGGCTCTCGGCTCTCGGCTCTCGGCTCTCGGCCTCGGCTCTCGGCTCTCGGCTCTCGGCCGAGGGCCGTTGCTCTAACAGATCGCGACGAGCTCGAAGGCTTGCTGGGTGCGCCAGCCCGTGGCGCTCGCCGAATCCGGCGCCTCGAACACGCCGCCGATGCGCTCAACCTGTTCCGGCTCGGCTTTGTATGTCGACACGTTGCCGGAAGCGGTGCGTGATTCCATCGGCACCCCCGCACGGAGAGGGCGCGACTGACGTAGAAGTATGGATACTGGTTTTGCGTCCCGCGCTGCGGATGGCGCGGCCAGTCCACAACAGCGGCGACGAACACAGAATGGTTTTCACGACGAATCAACCTCGGCCCGTTCGCCCACTGTCACTTCGCTCCACCAGGAGGCGCGCGACGATCCCTCAATTCGCGACGCGACACAGTGTCCGGTCATGGGACACCGATCTCGATTCCGGACATTCCGTCCGCCCGCCACATCGCACTAACTCGTTGCACGCAGCACTCTTACGGCTAGAAATGGTCGGCACTGCGCTTGCCCGATCGTCACGCCATGGACTCCCTCCCAGGTGCACTCCGGTTCGCGTTCCGGTCATTGCGACGCAGTCCCGCGTTCGCCGCCGTCGTCATCATTACCATCGCCGTCGCGATTGGCGCGACAGCCACCATGATGAGCGTCGTCAACGCGGCGCTGGTGCGCGCGCTTCCATTTCCAGACGCCCGACAACTTGTCATCGCGCAGGGATGGGTGGGTCGGGAGCAGGCGCCGCGCGGAGTTTCCTATCCGGAAGCGATGGATTGGCGCGAGCGCAGCCGGTTGTTCGACGGCCTCGCTGCCTACGACCAGATCTCCCTGAACCTGGCCGACGCCGCCGCTGAGCCGGTGCGCGCCGACGCCGAGATTGTCACCGACGACTTCTTCCGCGTGCTCGGCGCGAATGCCGCACGCGGACGAATCTTCGGTGCCGAAGAACATCGCACGCCCGACGCGCTCCCCGTCGCGGTCATCAGCCATTCGCTCTGGCAGACGCGCTTCGGGTCAAGCGACGCGATTGTCGGCCGCGATGTCACGATCAATGCGCGTCCCTTCACGATCATCGGCGTGATGCCGGAGGGATTTCGCGGCGTGTCATTCGACGCGGACCTCTGGATCCCGATGATGATGGTCTCCGTCGTGCGTCCGGTAAGCATTCTCGATTCGCGGCCGAATCGCTGGCTCGGCATCGTGGGTCGCATGAAGCCCGGCGTCACGATCGATGACGCGCGCCGCGATCTCGACCGCGTGGCGCTGACACTTGCCACGGAGTATCCCGAGACGAACACCGACCGCGGCGCGAACGTCCAGCCGCTGCGCGACTACTACCTCGGCGACACAAAGCGACTGCTCCTCGCACTGTTCGGCGCCGTCGGATTCCTGCTGCTGATCGCGTGCGCCAATGTCATGAGTCTCCAGCTGGTGCGCGCGGCGACGCGTCGTCGGGAGATGGCGCTCCGTATGGCGCTCGGGGCGGGCCGTCATCGCCTGGTACGACAGCTGCTCGTCGAGGCACTGGTGCTCGCGTCTGTGGGTGCGGCGTGCGGCGTGCTGCTCGCCCTGTGGGGCGTGGACATCCTGAGCGCGCTCGCGCCGGCCGGACTGCTTCCGCCATTCGCGCAGCCGTCAATCGATGGCTGGGTGCTCGGCGCGATCGCCGTCATCGCGCTGATCGCCGGCGCGGCATTCGGGCTTGTCCCAGCATGGGCGAGCTCACGATCGGAGCTGGTGCCGCACCTGAAGGATGGCGCACCGTCCGCGTCCGCGGGGCTCGGCACGATGCGTCGCCTGCGCGGCCAGCAACTGTTCGTCATCGGTGAAGTGGCGCTTGCCCTCGTGCTGCTCAGCGGTGCGACGCTCATGATCCGGAGCTTCCAGCGACAACTGCTGGTGGATCCGGGCTTCCGTGCCGAGGGGGTGCTTGCGGGTCGTGTGATGTTGCCGCGCGGGACATATCCGCCTCAGGCGCGTGTGCGATTCGCGGAGCAGGTCGTCGACCGGTTACAGGCGACGCCCGGCGTGGAGGCGGCCACGATCAGCAGCGACCTTCCACTGCGGGGAATCGAGAGCGGCGGGTATCTGAGAGTCGAAAACGGTCCGGAAGACGTCCCGTACATGCGGCATCGCGTGTCCCCGGAATACTTCGAGACACTTGGGGTACAGCTGCGCGACGGTCGTGTCTTCACGCGGACCGACGGTCCCGACGCACCGCGCGTCGCGATCGTAAGTGCATTGATGGCCCGGAGGCTCTGGCCGGAGGGAAGCGCGGTCGGGAAGCGCATCAGTCTCGCCGGGACCAGTGGGGCGTTGCCATGGGTTGAAGTCGTTGGTGTCGTCGACAATGTCCGCCACAGCGATCTTACGTCCGACATGACCGCAGCGCAGGCGCGGGTGGACATCTATTTCCCCTTCGCGCAGTCGACGGACGAAACCGTGGAGATCGCGGTGCGCGGTGCATCGAGTCCGGAAGCGCTGACCGGGGAGCTGCGTCGCGCGGTGGCGGCGATCGATCCCGCGTTACCCCTGTTCGACGTGGCGGCGATGACAACGGCCGTTCAGCAACAGACAATGTCCGCCCGTTTCGGTTCGCTCATGCTTGGGCTGTTCGCCGGCCTCGCGATCATCCTTGCCGGCGTGGGCATCTACGGCCTGCTCGCCTTCATGGTCGGCACCAGCCGGCGTGAGATCGCCATCCGCATGGCCCTCGGCGCGGCGTCATCGAGCGTCGTCGCGCTCGTCGTGAAGAAGGGAATGTCGCTGGTGATTGCCGGCGGCCTGCTGGGCGCGGTGCTGGCAGTGCCAAGCATGCAGGTGCTGACAAACCTGTTGTACACCGTGAAGACGAATGATCCGGTGATGATGGCAAGCGTCGCGCTCGTCCTGTTCGTCGCGTCGCTCCTGGCGTGTTGGCTGCCGGCGGTGCGCGCGAGTCGCATCGCGCCGCAAGCAGCCCTCAAGTCAGACTAGTCACGCGTTCGCGGCAGCTGAACGCCGAAGCATCCAGCCGTAGAGCCATACGATCGCGCCAACGAAGCCGAAGAGTCCGAGCCAGGGCGAGAACGCGGAGTCCGCGGGAAGGAGCCCGATGGGGGCATCGTTTGCCAGCGCGACGATGAGTCCCGCGTTGAGCACGCCCCATAAGCTTTCACCCACGATCAACCCCGACGCCACGAGCGTTCCCAGTCGTTCGGCGCGCTCCGGATTCCGCGTGCGACGCGCGCGTCCGTCATACCAGTGCGAGATGACGGCGCCGACAACCACGGCGAAGGTCGCGGACATCGGCAGGTAGATGCCGATGCCGACGGCGAGTGGCGGGACGCGCAGTTTCTTCATCGCGCCAAGCGCCGCGTCCAGCAGAATGAGTCCAACACCGACGAGCGCGCCGATGCCGATCATGTCCCATTCGAGCGCACCCCCGATCACACCCTGCGCCAGCGCGGAGATGAGCGTCGCCTGCGGGGCAGGGAGCGGATTCGGTGACACGACGTCGATGTTCGGCGCGCCAGCAAATCCGTAGGCCTTCGCCAGCAGGTTGAGGACGAAGGGAATGACGGCCGCGCCTGCAATGACACCGACGATCAGCGCGACCTGCTGACGCATCGGTGACGCGCCGACGAGCTGTCCGGTCTTCAGGTCCTGCAGGTTGTCGTTCGAGATCGTCGCGCAGGCGAAGACGATCGCCGTGATGAACAGCGCGAACGCGACGAGCGGCCGGCTTGTTTCCGGGGACGGCGCGATAGCCATCGCTACGAGCGACGCGGCGACAACGATCGAGAGGATGCCCACGCCCGAGATCGGGCTGTTCGACGCGCCAATGAGTCCCGCCATGTAGCCGCACACGCCGGCAATGAGGAAGCCGACGAGAAAAACGAACGGCACGGCGATGAGCGTCAGGGTCAGCGCGTGCGGCTCGAGCGCGGTACCACGGGTGAAGGTCCAGGCGAGGACCCCGGAGACGATCAGGCAGGCGATGGTGAGACCAACGATCCATGACGCGGAGATGTCGCGATCGAGCTCGTCGCTGATCACCGCGCTCCGGGACGCGCGCAACGTGCTTGCGAGCCCACCGAGCACGGGCTTCGCCAGCCGTGCGAGGGTGTAGAGGGCGGCGACGCCGATGGCACCCGCGCCGATGAAGCGCACCTGGGTGCGCCAGATGGTCATGGTATGCGTCGCGAGGTCAGCGCCATCAGGCGCGGGATTCATGGCGGTGAGTACGGGCACGCCGATGGCCCACGCGATGATGAGCCCCACGAGCATGGCCATGCCCACGGAGAGTCCCACGAGATGCCCCGCACCGAGCAGCGCGAGGGACCACGCGACGTTGTACCCACTGGAGGCCGTGGCACCGAGACGGAAGAAACCGGCGACTTCGGCGCTGGCGAGTCGCGTTGCAGCGACAATCGCGAGTCCCGCCGAGGCGACCGCGCCGAAGAGCACCGCGCGCAGTCCCTCGCGCGCCTCGCCGGTGTCGTCCTTCGTCTCGCCCCGCGTGCCGGAACCCACCTTCAGGACCTCAGCGGCCGCGACGCCTTCCGGGTACGGCAGGTCCGACGTCGTGACGAGCGCGCGTCGCAGCGGGATGGTAAAGAGCACACCGAGCACGCCCCCGGACACACATATCAGGAAAGACTCCCAGAAGGGAAAACCCGTCCACCAGCCGACGATGACGAGTCCGGGGAGGACGAAGATGATCGCGGACAGCGTGCCGGCCGCCGACGCGACGGTCTGCACGATGTTGTTCTCGAGGATGGACGAGTCGCGGACGCGCGCGAGGATGGCCATCGAAATGACCGCCGCGGGGATGGATGACGCGAAGGTCAGCCCGACCCGGAGGCCGAGATACACGTTGGCGGCGGTGAAGACAAATGTGAGCAGGACGCCAAGGAGGAGCCCCCGCAGCGTCAGTTCTTTGGGTCGCATGGGCCAATGTTACCGCGCCGGCGGCGGCCGTACAGAGTCAGCGCGTCAGGGAACCGGGCGGAATGACGCGACGAGCTCCTGTCCCGCCCACTGCAGCCGGAGCATTCCGGACGGCTCGATCCGGATGGTGAACTGCTCGACGTGCGACGCCAACGCGCGCGCGGTCAGTGGCACCCGAAGCACGGGCGTGTCACGCTCGTAGAAGATCAACTGATAGCGGCCCGGCACCGCCAACGTCATGAGCATGTAGGTGTTCGGTGCCAGCACACCGCTCTCGAACTGGAGTGGCGCGGTCGTCGTGAACCGCGTCGACTGATTCGCCCCCGTGCGCCAGAGGGTGTCACCGAGCACGCCATTCTCGCTCCACACGCGCCGACCGCGCGCGGAAGGACGTCCATATCCGATGGACAGTTGCGCGTTGCCAACTGAAGCGCTCACTGAGTCGCGCGGCGATAGTGCCAATGGTCCTGCCACGCGCTCACGTTCGGCGAACGCTGCGGCGAGCGCGGTCAGGTCGATGTAGTCCTCGCGCTGCGCCTTCACCCGGAATGTCGTGCGACTGCCGTCCAGGCTGATCAGCCGATCGGCCGCATCGGTCATGATCTCGTTCGGATTGTCGAATGAGTAGATCCACCAGCGGTTGTCATCGCGTCGCGCGACCGGGCTGCCACTCGGCTGCGTCGCGCCCGGCGGGTAGATGGTGAAGTGAGCACTGTCATGGTTCATCGCGCGCAGCGCAGCGATGGGACGCGTGAAGTGGAAGACGCCACCGTCGAGCTCCGGATACGCGTTGGCCGCCGCAACGCGACGCACCGTGGGAGGATCCCGGTCGATCTCCGTGATCGCGCTGTCGCCGGTGAACGTCACCGTCACAGAGCGGGAGCCATTCGGCGGGATGCTGCCGTCGGGGAGTCGTGTGTTGTACACGACACGTGAGACCAGGCCGCTGGGCGCGAGGGTCATCACGTACCGCACGACGGTTGCGCGCGGGACGCGTCGAACGATCATCCCTTCCACGCGATCGCCGGTGCGCCGGTACGACTCGGCGGACACCGTGTCGTTGCCCAGGGTCACGAAGAATGTCGCAGCGTCATCGCCGCCCGGCGCCGCGCCGCGAGGGGCAGTGGCACATCCCGTGATGGCGGCAACAGCGAGAATGACCAGTGCTGCGCGCGTCTTGAGCGAACCGTGCATGTAGATGCTCTCCGTAAATGGCACAAGCGGTGCTGGAGCTGACGTTCCCGAAGTATATCGCGCGGCCGGAGAGCGGTTGGTCAGTCCCGAAGCACCGCAGAGAGATCGCGTTGCCAGGTGGCTCGCAGTGGGCCCAATGCGGCAATGAACATTACCATGCCGAGCATCGTTCAATACTCCTCATGCCGAGGGAGGAATCTGCCAGACGAGACCTAGTCCGGGAAGCATGGAGCGCGATTGCCGTGCACAGCCGCGCTTGCCTGGCCCATGGTTGTCGCCGTTCCGGAAAGTGTCACGCCGTCTTCATGCGCCATCACAGTCACGTTCTGGCGCTCGCTCTCGTTCCCCGGCGAGGTGAAGTCCATCTGGATGTTGTCGGGAGAAATCGGACGCCAGCTGCTCGCGATGTCGCTGCGCCCACCCTGCAGGGTGTTGACGCGCAGGCCGAGCGCGGGCGTGCGTGGATCGATCAGGACCGCGTCCAGCTCTACACCGCGAGGGAGAAAGTCCATGTCCATTCGCACCGTCGGACCGTCGGATTGCCACTCGGCGAAGCGCAGGGTGTAGCAGCGGTAGGGGCGCCTGTCCGGTGGCCGCGTCGTCGCGTCCGTATCGGGTGAACCACACGCGGCGAATATTCCAACGAGGAGTGCCATGCGTGGCCACGCGATCTGGCGAGGTGTAGCTCTCATCCGTACGTTCGCTCCATGAGAAGCGCAGGGTCGTGTCAGTTCGCGCTCGTGGTTCTCGTACTTGGTGTCCGGCCCGTTGCCGCCCAGGGAACGGGCCGTGGCGCGGTCGAGCTACACGTCGTCGCGGCAGAGACGTCGCAACCGCTCTCCTTCGCCGACGTCAGCATCCCCGCACAGCAATTCTCGGCGTTCACGGACTCCGCCGGTACACTTGTGGTTCGCCTCCTCCCCGCCGGATCGCATGCCATCCGCGTGCGTCGCGTCGGCTTTCGTCCCTCGGTCGTCCAGGTTGCGGTAGTTGCAAACGAAACGAGCCGAGTTCGGGTTGCACTGCCCGTGATCGCGCTTCGGCTCGCGAGTGTGAAAGTAAGTGAGAGTCTCTGCCCGGGAGACGCGGCAGCGGATACGGCAGTCGTCACGATCCTTCAGCAGGCGCGCCTCAATGGCGAGCGCTATGCAATGCTCGCCGAACGATATCCGTTCGCAGTGAGCATGGAACGCGTGTTCGCGCAACAAGGGAAGGTTCCCATTCACTGGAGCGGTCGTGCGCGTGCGCGACGGGGCATGAAGGTCGTGCAGCGCCAGGACACCGTCCAGGTAACCGGCCGATCCGAGTGGCGCTACTCTCCCGGGAAGCTGATTGAGGGTGTCTATGTGCAGTACGACGACATCGACGCCCACGAGAAGATGACCGTGCCGCACCTCATGGATCTCGCCGACGAGGCCTTCGTGTCCACGCACTGCTTCCGGTATGCGGGGATCGTTGACGCCGTGAGGCCACGGAAGGTCGCCCGCGTGGACTTCCATCCCACCCGCGACATCAAGGATCATGATGTCCGCGGCAGCATGTACTTCGACACGGCGACCTTCCAGATCGTGAAGACCACGCTCTATGCGGAGCGGCCTGCGCCGTCCGCTCCCGTGACGGATACCTGGCAGGTGCGCGTGGACTCCTGGTACCGCGAAATCCGGCCGGGAATTCCCGTCATCGATCGTATTGAAAGCACCACCACCATCAGTTCCACGAAGCGTGGTCCACCAAATCCGAACGCGGTCGTGGAAGACCACCGTGTTCTTGCGATCGACTTTCTCCGCGGCGAGCCGGGCGATGCGGGGCTGGGTCACCCGATAACACAGGCAATTCAACCCGACGGCGCAGCGATGAGTTGCGTAGCGAGTCCAACCGCGGCGGCGAACTCACCGGCGGATTCCGTCGTGCTCGCGTTCGACGATGCCGTTGCGAAGCTGTGTTACGGCGTCAGCTCCGATTCACTGACCCTGCTGCTGTCCCGTGAGTTCGAGGTCGCTGGCGTCGTGCTCGCGCCGGGCCGCTATACGATGCGCATCGCGCGGAACGCGGACATCTGGCTCGCCACCTTCCTGTCGGATTCCACACCGCCTGTGGAGGTCGGGCGCGGCGAGCCAACGATCGAACGACTTGCCACGCCCGCGCCTGCGCTCGCCGTGCATAAAGGGAAGGACGGAACCGACGTGGCGTTCGTCGTTGAGTGGGATTCCATCCGGGCACGCATTCCGGTCTGGCGCCGCCGATGAAGCTCCCCGTCCTGGCGTCGAGCCTCATCCTGCTTGCGGCGGCCCCAAACCTTGGCGCGCAGGAGATCACAGGTCGTGTGACCAGCGGCGGTGTCCCGCTGCCCGCTGTCGTCATCACGATGCTCGACTCGAGCGGCGCCACGGTCGCGCGTGCCCTGACCTATAACAACGGCCGATATCGCCTGCCTCCGACCACGCGCGCGGCGTCCGTACGTGCAACCCGGATTGGATTTCGCCCGGTCGCGGTCCGCGTCACGAGTCCATCGCAGGTCGTGGACATCGCAATGGTGCCCCTGCCGACGATGCTCAGCGCAGTGCAGGTCATCGACCAGCCGGGGTGCCCGCGACGACGTGACCGCGCCGAAGCGTTGGCGCTCTGGGAGCAGGCACGCGCGGCGTTTCTCTCCACCGTGGTGGCGCGCGAGACAGACACCGTGTCGCTCGAGCGGCTGCTCTTCTATCGCATCGTCGGCGAGAAGCGCGCGGGTGTCCTTGCCCAGGTGGTGCGTCGCGATACGGGAGGCTCGCGCCCCTTCGGCGCATCTCGGTCAGCGCGCCAGTTCGTCGAGCTGGGATTCCGGAATGCGAACACCGGCACATACTTCGCACCCGACGCCGACGTTCTCCTCGATGAAGCGTTCACGCGGAGCTATTGCATCCGCCTCGCCGGTCGCGACGCTTCGCGCCCACGCCAGGTCGGCATCCGCTTCGAGCCCGCCGCCAGGAAACGCGACCGCATCGACATCGATGGTACCGTGTGGGTGGACACGGCCGCACGCGCGGTCCGCGACATCGAATTCCGGTACCGGGGACTGAACAGGCAACTCACATCCATGGAACTTGGCGGCAACGTCGCCTTCACGACGCTCCCGAAAGGCTATCCGGCCGTGACGCGATGGTCGATGCGCGTCGATGCACCGATGGCATTGATGGCGTGGGGTGTGGACCACCAGGTACCGCTGGTGCGTCCTGGCCTGCTGGAAGTACACGAGCTCGGAGGCGAGCTTGCCCGCGCGTCATGGAGCGACACGACGTGGACAGCGACGCTGGGACGCGTGACCGGGCGAGTGCTTCACGACAGCATCCCGGCCGCCGGTGCGACGCTGCATCTCGTTGGCACCCCATTCGTCACCCGCACGGACAGCGCTGGCAATTACTCGATGGATGGCCTGCTCCCCGGCCGGTATACCTTCGCCGTGCCGCATGACGAACTGAATGCGCTGGGGTTCGAGCTGACGAGTGGCCAGAGCTTCGAGTCGGACCGCGACGTGATCCGCGCCGACGTGACGCTCCCGACTGCCGCTGACTTTCTCGCCGTGAAGTGCAGGATCCCACCCAGGGACACGGTGTCGATCATGATTGCGGGCCGCGTGTTCGCGGATGGCGCGCTCGCGCCACAGACCCGCGTGAATCTGTACATGGCAACGGAAGTCGCGTTCGCGGGAGCGCCTCGTCGCAATATCGTCCTGTCTCCGGGCACCACCCTCAACCGCGTGGACACGTCTGGCGTCGTTTGGGACCGTATTCATCATGACTTCACCGGCGCGCAGGGGATGTTCTATCTCGCAACCGATGGCCCCACTGGTGCGTCGGGCGCATTTTTCATCTGCAAGCCGCCGCGCTTCTCGCTCCTGCGGATCGATGCGGAGCAGGACACCGTGCGAGGAACCACGAGATTCACCACGAGTGCTCTGAGGAAGCGGATATATCCCATTCGCGTCACGGTCGAGAACGGCAAGCGCAACTAGCTTTCCGCAGTGCCCTCTCGCAAGTTCGCCACGCCGCGCCCGCGGTTTCTCTCCCACCTGTTCTCCCGGGCGTCCGACGTCCGCGCGGAGACACTTGCAGGGCCGATCCGGGGCGAGCTGCTCGGGCCAGACCAGCTCGCCGAGCGGGGACGGGCAGTGGCACGCGGCCAACGTGTGCGCGAGGGGCGCTCACGTTGGGGATCGGCGCCCCTCCTCCGTCGGCTCAATGAAACGCGCCGCATCCTCGATGTCGCCCATCGCCGCCTCACGGAGACCAGCGAGAAGGGCGATGAGGTAGGACCCGCCGGCGAGTGGTTCCTCGACAACTATTTCGTGGTCGAGGAACACATTCGCGAAGTACGTGCATCGCTCCCGAGCGGATACTATCGCGAGCTTCCGGAGCTCGCCGCGGGCACGCTCACCGGATATCCGCGGGTGTACGAGGTGGCCATCACCCTCATCTCGCACACCGAAGGGCGCCTCGACCCTGACAACATCAGCATCGTGGTCAGCGCGTGCCAGGACATCGCGCCGCTGCGCATCGGTGAACTGTGGGCCATCCCCGCCATGCTGCGCCTTGGGCTGATCGAGAACGTGCGACGCATGGCGCTGCGCACCGTGCAGCGGCTCGACGAAGTGGAGCGGGCCGATCGCATGGCGACACGCCTGCTCGACGCAAGCAAGGGGAACGCGGACGACCTGCGGGAGGCACTCCGCTCCCTGGTGGATGGCGGCGTTCCCCTGAACCCGACGTTCATCGCGCGATTTCTCCAGCGCCTTCGTCTCACGCGCGGCTCCTTCGCCCCACTCGGCTGGCTGGAGCAGTGGATCGCCGAGGAAGGGATGTCCGGCGAGGAGGCGGCATCGCTCTCCACGCAGCGGCTCGCCATCACGCAGATCATGATGGCGAACAGCATCACGAGCCTGCGCGCCATCGCACGCATGGACTGGCGCACGTTCGTCGAGCAGCAGAGCGTGATGGACGCGGTGTTGCGGCGGGATCCCACCGGGCACTACACGCGAATGACCTTCGCAACGCGCGACCACTATCGTCATGTGGTTGAACGGATCGCGGCGCGCACGCGCAGCGATGAAAGCGCGGTGGCGATGGAAGCCATCGAGCTCGCTCGGCGCGGCTCGGATGGCACAGGTACGCCGCATGATCCTGTGCGATCGCATGTGGGCTACTACCTGCTGGACCATGGCCGGGACGAGCTCGAACAGCTCACCGGCTATCGTCCAAAATTTCGTGAGGCGGTTCACCGGTGGGTGCTGGGACATCCCAACGTCGTCTTCGTCGGCGGGATCATCGCGGGGACGGCGATCGCGCTCGCGGCATTGCTGCAGCTGGGCGGACCAGCGGCGATGTCAGCCTGGCTGCCAATCCTCCTGCTCGGGCTCATTCCCGCCAGCGAGATCGCCATCAGCGTGATGAACCGGTTGGTCGTCGCCTACCTGCCGCCGGCGGTGCTCCCGAAGCTCGAGTTGCGCGAAACGGGTGTGCCGCCTGAGCTGCGCTCGGCGGTGGTGATCCCGACCCTCTTCGGCAGCGTGAACGCAGTGGTCGAGAGCCTCGAGACGATCGAGGTGCAGTACCTCGCCAATCGTGAAGCGCACCTGCATTTTGCCATCCTCAGCGACTTCACCGACGCGGCGACCGAGCGGACGGACGCGGACGACGCGATCCTGCGCGCCGCGATCGATGGCGTGAACGCCCTCAACGCACGCTACGCCCCCGAGACCCAGGACGCCTTCTATCTCTTTCATCGCAACCGGCTCTGGAATCCGGCGCAGGGCGTGTGGATGGGGTGGGAGCGGAAGCGGGGCAAGCTCGCGCAGTTCAACCGCTTCCTGCGCGGGAGTGCAGGGGATGCGTTTTCCACCATCGTGGGCAACGTCGAGCACCTGCACGGCGTGTGCTATGTCATCACGCTGGACGCGGACACCGTGCTGCCGCCCGGCAATGCGGCGCTGCTCATCGGCACGCTGGCGCATCCCCTCAACAAGGCGATGTACGACGACTATCGCGGGCGCGTCGTGCGTGGCTATGGCATCCTGCAGCCGCGCGTGGGCGTGTCGCTGCCGAGCGCGAACCGGTCGCGTTTCGCCGCGGTGCAGTCCGGCCATCCCGGCGTGGACCCGTACACGACCGCCGTGTCAGACGTGTACCAGGATCTCTACCATGAAGGAAGCTTCACGGGAAAGGGTATCTACGACGTGGATGCCTTCGAGCGCGCGACGGATGGGCGTTTTCCGGAAAATCGGCTGCTCTCGCATGACCTGATCGAGGGGAATTACGCCCGGGCAGGCCTCGTTACGGACATCACCGTGTACGATGACTACCCGACGCGATACATCACGTACAGCCGCCGCAAGCACCGCTGGATCCGTGGCGATTGGCAGCTGCTGCAGTGGCTGACGCCGCGTGTTCCTGGCCCGGATGGCCCCGAGCCGAACCGGCTCTCGCTGGTCTCGCGTTGGAAGCTGTTCGACAACCTGCGGCGCAGCCTCGTCGAGATCTCGCTCATCGTGTTTCTCGTGGCCGGCTGGTGGTTCCTTCCCGGATCATCGGCGCGATGGACGCTCCTCGCGCTGCTTGCCCTCGCGGCCCCGTGGATCATTGCCATTGCCATCGCGGCGCTGCGTCCCCCCTTCGACAAGAGCTGGCGCGCGTACTACAGCGCCGTGGGACGCGACGCCGCCACGAGCGTGGCGCAGGTCGCGCTCACGATCGCCTTCCTGCCGCATCAGGCGTGGATCTCCCTCGACGGCATCGCACGGACGCTCTGGCGCCTGTTCGTCTCGAAGCGCCACCTGCTCGAGTGGCAGTCGGCGCAACACGCCGAGCGTCGCGAACGTGGAACCGCCCGGACGACGTGGCGCGAGATGTGGCCGCTGTCCGCCATTGCCATTGCGTCGCTGGTGGCGCTCACGCCACGGACGCCGGTGCTCGCCCCGCTGTTCCTGCTCTGGGCCGGCGCCCCGGTGATCGCCCTCGCGCTCAGCCGCTCGGCAGTCCGCCGCGAACGTCCCCTCAGCGATGACGAGCGCGCGCTGGCGCTGCGTTACGCGGAAAAGCACTGGCGCTATTACGACACGTTCGTCACCGAAGCAACGCACTGGCTCGCCCCCGACAACGTACAGCTGGACCCGGAGCACGTGGTAGCGATGCGAACGTCTCCCACGAACATCGGGCTGCAGCTGCTGTCCACGGTCTCCGCGCACGACCTCGGCTTCATCACCGTGGACGACATGGCGCGGCGGCTCGAGCTCGCGCTGCGGTCGATGGAGCGGATGCGCCGCTTCCGCGGACACTTCTATAACTGGTACGATTTACACGACCTGCGGGTGATGGAGCCGCCGTACATCTCCACGGTGGACAGCGGCAACCTCGCCGGACACCTCATCGCACTGCGTCAGGCCCTCGTCGCGATCGCCGCGGAGCAGCCGGTGGACGCGCATGAGCTCGTGCAGCGGTTGCAGGCGCTGGCACTGCGCGCCGCGGACTTCGCCTCACAGGTGGAATTCAGGTTTCTGTATGACGAGCGCCGCGAGCTGTTCGCGATCGGATACCAGCAGTCCAGTCACTCACGTGATGACTCCTACTACGACCTGCTGGCTTCCGAAGCGCGGCTCGCGAGTTTCCTCGCCATCGCCCGCAACGACGTGCCGGTGGACCATTGGTTCCACCTGGGACGCACCCTCACCCGGTCGTCGGGCTCCACGGCGCTGGTGTCGTGGAGCGGAAGCATGTTCGAGTACCTGATGCCGGTGCTGGTCATGCATTCGTATCCGTACACACTGCTCGACCAGACCTGCCGCAGCGCGGTGCAGCGGCAGATCGCGTTCGGGGACAGCCATGGCGTGCCGTGGGGGACGAGCGAGAGTGCCTACAACCTGCGCGACCGCCACCACACCTATCAGTACCGCGCGTTCGGCGTGCCGGACCTCGCCCTCGAGCGCCGGATCGGCCAGGATCTCGTGGTGGCACCCTACGCCGCGGCGCTGGCACTGCAGGTATTTCCGGACCGCGCACTCGCGAATCTCGCGAAGCTGGAGGAAAAGGGCGCACTCGGAGAGTTCGGCTTCTACGATGCGCTGGACTACACCCGCCCATTGCCGGGAAAGCGATTCGCCATCGTGCACAACCACATGGCGCACCATGTGGGAATGACGCTCGTTGCCCTGACCAACGCGCTGCAGGACCGCGTGTGGCAGCGACGATTTCACACCGATCCGCTGGTGCGGTCAGTGGAACTGCTTCTCCACGAGCGCATCCCGCGGCGGATGGTGCTCCAGGAACCGCGCCCGGTGCGTCCCGAGCAGGCGCTCCCGGATCCCGCGCTCGAGCGGCCCGTGGTGCGCGAGATCGACGACGTCAGCACACCGCAGCCGCACGTCGCCCTGCTGGGACGTCTGCCGTACACGATCATGGTCAGCCACTGCGGCAGCGGCTACAGTCGCTACGGCGAACTGGCGGTGACACGCTGGCGCGCCGACGGCACGATCGACAACACCGGGCAGTTCTGCTACGTGAAGGACATGCAGGCAGGGCACGTGTGGTCCGCGGCGCATCAACCGGTCTGCGCCGAGCCCGAATGGTATCACGCGCAACTCGCCACCGATCGCGTCACCTTCCACCGGCGGGAGCACGGCATCGAGACGCGCACCGAGGTGGTTGTCGTCCCGGACGACTCGGCCGAGGTGCGACGCGTGACGATAAGCAACGAGACCGACGACATCCGGGAGCTGGAGCTCACGAGCTACGGCGAGATCACGATCGCGTCACCCGGGCAGGACCGGCAGCATCCGGCATTCTCCAACCTCTTTGTGCAGACTGAGTGGCATGCGTGGTGTTCCGCAATCACGGCCACCCGTCGTCCGCGCTCCGCATCGGAACGCGCACTCCGGTGCGCGCACGTCGTCGACGCCGGCGGCGCCGAACGGGTGGGCCAGCCCAGCTATGAGACTGATCGTGCGCGCTTCGTGGGCCGCGGCCGGTCCACGCGCGACCCCGTGGCGATGGAGCAGGATGGCGCGCTCACGGGCGCCACGGGGGCCGTGCTCGATCCCGTGTTCGCGATTCGCACCCGGGTACGGTTGAAGCCGGGACAGTCGGCGTCGGTCGCGTTCACCACCATCGTCGCCGAGAACGCCGAGCGCGCGTTCCAGCTGGCGGACCGGTACCACAATCCAGCTGCCGCCCAGCGCGCGCTCGACCTGGCGTGGGCATCCACGCAGGTGGAATTGCGCGAGCTTGGCGTGTCGCCGTCGGACGCCGCGATCTTCCAGGATCTCGCCGGCCAGCTGTTCTACTCCAATCCCGCGGTTCGCGTGCCCGAAGTGGAGCTGCGGAGCAATCGCGGCGCGCAGCCGCTCCTCTGGACGCAGGGGATCTCGGGCGACTGGCCCATCCTGCTCGCGAGAATCGCGAGCACCGACGGCATCCCCACCATCACCGGGCTGTTCGCCGCGCACCACTACTGGCGTCGCCGCGGAATGACGGTGGATCTCGTCATCCTGAACGAACATCCGTCGGGATACTTCCAGCACCTGCACGAGCGCATCAATGCCGCGATGTTCGCGTCGAGCGATTCCGCGCTCGTCGAGCAGCCCGGTGGGGTGTTCATCCGGCGACGCGACCAGCTTGGACAGGACGTGCTCGAAATGATCCGCGCGACGGCGCGGGTCGTGATCGACTGCGATGGCAGGCCGCTCGGCCTCATCGCCGACTCGTGGCGCGACATGGAGGTGCCGGTGGAGGAGCCCGCGTCGCTGGTCCGCCGGAGGGTGCGTGCGTCCGGACAGCGGCTCGAACAGCCTCCCGCGGAAGTGCGACGCGTGCGTGCATCGTCGGCATCGATGCGCACCACCTCCGGTTCGCATCGGGTCGTAACGGATGGCGCTGACGCTGCAGCGCCGCCAGCGCGCCGCGCCACCGATGCCCCGCTCCTGCTCGACAACGGCTTCGGTGGGCTCACCGCCGAGGGGGACTACGAGATCCGTGTCCGCGGTGACGCGCTGCCACCGGCGCCGTGGGCGAACGTCATCGCGAACGAGCGAGCGGGATTCATCGTCACTGAACGCGGTCCGGGAAGCGCGTGGGTGGGGAATGCACAGTTCTATCGTCTGACGCCCTGGCGTAACGACCCGGTGACCGACGAGCCTGGTGATGCACTGTATCTGCGCGACGAGGAGACGTTCGATGTCTGGAGCCCCACCCCCGCCCCGGTACGGAGCGCACTGCCGTACAGCGTTCGGCATTCCGCCGGCAGCTCCACCTTCGAGCACATCCGCGGCAACATCGAGAGCCAGCTCACGCTCGGAATGGCTGGCGATGCCCCGGTGCGCGTCGCGCTGCTGCGCCTGACGAACCACGATCAACGCGTGCGGCGGCTCTCGCTCACATCGTATGTCGAGTGGACGCTGGGACCGCAGCGCGAGCACACGCAGCACCAGATCGTCACGAGCTACGACGAGACGCATGGTGCGGTTCTCGCGACGAATTGCTTCAACCCGTCGTTCGACACGCTGCGCGCATTCGCGGCGCTGAGTGAGCCGCTCGTCGGCTACACCGGCGACCGGCGCGAATTCCTGGGGCGCAACGGCACCCTCGCGGACCCGGCCGCGCTCCGTGGCGCGGCGGAGCTCGCGCGCAACACCCTCGCGGGGGTGGATCCCTGCGGGGTGCTGCAATGCGCAGTGACGCTGGAGCCGGGGGAGACCCGCGACATCGTCATGCTGCTCGGCGCCGCAGGCTCAGATGACGAGGCAAAGTCACTGCTCGCCGAGTATGGCGATCCGGCGCGCGCGATCGCGGCACTGGAGCAGAGCGTCGCGGATTGGAAACGTCGCCTGTCGGTCGTGACGGTACGCACGCCGGACGCGGCCTTCGACGCGATCATCAACCGGTGGTCGCTGTACCAGGCGCTGTCCTGTCGCATGTGGGGACGTGCCGCCGTCTACCAGAGCAGCGGCGCGTTCGGGTTCCGCGACCAGCTCCAGGACGTGATGGCGTTCCTGTATGCGGAGCCGGCGCTGGCGCGCGCGCACATCCTCCGGGCGGCCGGGCGTCAATTCGTGGAGGGAGACGTGCAGCACTGGTGGCATCCGCCCGATGGTCGCGGCGTGCGCACGAAGTTCTCAGACGATCTCGCGTGGCTGCCGTTCGTCGTGGAGCAGTATGTCCGGGTCACGGGAGATGCGTCCATCCTCGACGAGGACGCCGGCTTCATCACGATGCCGGTGCTCAGCGAACATCAGCACGAGCTGTACGACCTGCCGCAACCGGCGAACAGGAGCGCGAGCGTCTACGAGCACTGTGTTCTGGCGCTGAAGAAAGCGTGCACCACGGGCGAGCACGGGCTCCCCCTCATTGGCATCGGCGACTGGAACGACGGGATGAGCCGGGTGGGAGTGGAAGGGAAAGGGGAAAGCATCTGGCTGGCCTGGTTCCTCTCCGCGACGCTGCGCTCCTTCGCGGAGACCGTCGCCGCCCGCGGCGACATGGCTCGCGCGGACGAGATGCGCCGCCAGGCGGAGCGATATGCGGACGCGGTGGAGCAGCACGGCTGGGACGGCGAATGGTATCGCCGCGCCTACTTCGACGACGGCACTCCCCTGGGGTCAGCGCGCAGCGACGAGGCGAAGATCGACTCGATCGCGCAGAGCTGGAGCATCCTCTCGGGTGCCGGCGATCCCGTGCGACAGCGCACCGCGATGGCATCGTTCAATACGCACCTCGTGAACGAGGACGCGCGACTCATCGCGCTGCTCACCCCTCCCTTTGATGCGACGGAGAAGGACCCCGGATACATCAAGGGCTACCTGCCTGGCGTGCGCGAGAATGGGGCGCAGTACACGCATGCCGCCATCTGGGCTGTGCAGGCCACCGCGCTGCTGGGCGACACCGATCGCGCATTCGAGTTGTTTCAAATGATCAACCCCTTGATGCACGCGCGGACGGAGGAGGAAGTGCGGCAGTACAAGGTGGAGCCGTATGTGGTGGCCGCGGACGTGTATACCGCGGAGGGGCAGCTGGGGCGCGGCGGCTGGACGTGGTATACCGGCTCGGCGAGCTGGCTGTACCGCGCGGGGCTCGAGAGCATCCTCGGGTTTCACAAGACGGGGAATACGCTGCGGATTACGCCGCGCGTGCCGACCGCGTGGGCGGGGTACGCGATCGAATATCGGTTCGGCGCGGCGGTCTATGCGATCCGCGTGGAGCGCGGCGCGTTGGGCGTTCGTGTCGATGGCGGCGAGGTTACTGACGGCGAGATCCACCTCGTAGACGACGGCGCGCGTCACGAGGTCATCGTGGGACTTCAGTCCTTCAAGCCGGCGGCACTACCCTGACAGGCACAGTTGTGAGCAGGGGCGCCGGTAGGGGATAGCGCAGGCCGGGCTTCACCTCGAAGTGGAATGCGGCGCCCGCATCCGGCGTCACCTCGACGTCGAGCGCTTCGCCGATTCCGATCCGGATCCGCGACACTTCAGCCATGCGACGCCCGGCCAATTCCGCACCGTCCTTCGCGAGCGGACGCCAGCGTGCGTATTCGCCGTTGCGGTACAGCTCGAGACGCAGCACCGAGTAATCCGTCGCGATCTGGATGAGTCGCAGCCGATAGGGGATGCCTGCAACGAGCTGTAGTTCCCTTGCCTCGGCGTTGCCATCGATCACGAGGATCGGCGCACCATGTGGCGTACGTTGGGTGGCGACGATCGGGATGTCCCTCGCAGGATCACGCGGATAGCCAGGTTCGCTGACGACAATCGCGCCCGCGAGGCCGGCGAGCTGCTGACGCTCCTCGGACGCGTGTGTGTGATAGATGAAGGTCCCCGCGCGCGGCGGCGTGAATCGCACGTCGAATGAATCGCCCGGGGCAATGAGCGGTGTCAGGCGGCGGCCCGCGCCACTGAAGCCGGGCACGCCATCGTAGTAACTCTCCAACTCGATGCCATGCCAGTGAACGGCCGTTGCTTCCGGCAATCGGTTCACGATCATGATGCGCACCGGTTGTCCGCGGGTCAGATCCAGCGTGGGTGCGCCGCTGATGGCATCCGCATCCGGCTCCGGCCCACGTTCGTGGAAGGCGTAGCTGTAGCTCGGTGCCGACGATGTATTTCCCCGGCGGGGCCGTACGAGCAAGCGGATATTCCGGGAAGCGCCTCCAGCCGCCGCCACCGTCGGTTCGCGCGATTGCACGGCAATGCCCATCACAAGACCGCTCATGCCGCCGGTTGCGTGATTCGCGTGCGCGTCATCGGCAGCGTCATTTGCAGGCAGTGGAAGCCCGAGGGGCCCTCGCGGCGCGAAGTGCTCAGGGATGTGACAATGAAACAGCCAGTTGCCCGCGCGCTCGGGAACCCACGTGAGAGCGATCGTGCCGCCCGCACCCATGCTCTCGGTGACGACGAGATCGTTGGCTGTGGTTTCGCGATTTCCATCGCCGCGGCGGTGCACCCGGAAATAGAATCCGTGCAGGTGCATCGGGTGCAGGTCACCGGAAGCGTTGATGATGCGCCACCGCACGGTGTCACCTGCCACGTGATCCAGACGCTCGGTATTGGGCCACGAGCGGCCGTTGATGACGCCAAGCACGCGGTGACGCGTGGTGCGCGCGCGATGCACCGTGTCGGTCCATTGGCCAATGACGAAGACGCGATCGTTGCGTCGTGCGGAGGCGGCGTCGTCCACGACGATGGCACCCGTGAGCTGTGCGTCTTCGAGGGTCCGGAAGTCGAGGGCGCGACCGGTTGTGGTCCCCCAGTAGTGGTACGTCCCCGGCGCATCGAGGCGGAATTGCGCATTCCGGGATTCCCTGGGAGGAATGATCAATGGGGCGCCGGGCGCGCCACCGGTTCGCGCGTACAGTCCGTGCACGACCAGCGTATCAGCGAGTGTATTCGTGACGCTGACGTTCACCCCGGTGCCTGAACGCACGCGAACGAGCGGTCCCGGAATCCTGGCGGGCCCGCCGGATTCGGCAAAGGCCGGGATCAGCGCGCCTGGAGCGCTGTCTCCATCGGGATGCCACATCGCGAGACGCGCCTCGAGACGCAACGTGAGCTCTCCCGCGCGAAGGCGCCCGGCGCCCTGCCGGTTGTCGTTCGGGACCACGCGTTCCACGCGTTGCGATTGCCGCGATGTGATGGACTCGTGCGATACGCCGCTCACTCCCATGAACGCCGCCGCCACAGTGATCAGGGAGAGTCTCATGATTGACTAAGGTGTGGCCGGCGACGCTCCGCCGCCAGCATGACGCCTGTTGCTGGACACGTGCCCGTCACTCCCGCATACTCCGTCCTCCACCGCACACGACGAGGACGCATGACCCGGATGGCGACGCATCTCCGCACGATTGCCTTCGCGAGCATCTTCGCGAGCTCCGCGCACGCCCAGGCAACCAGCGTTGCGACCCACCCTGATGTCCTCGCGCAGCAACGGCTCTTCTCCGCCTGGCTGGAAGGACAGCTGCTGTATCGCGACGTGCCGGGAGTGGTCGTCGGCGTCGTGCATGGCGATTCCCTCGTGTGGGCAAAAGGCTTCGGCTACGCTGACACGAAGCGCAAGGCGCCGATGACGCCCGCCACGAAGTTCCGGATGGCGTCGCACAGCAAGCTGTTCACCGCAACAGCCATCATGCAACTGCGGGAGCAGGACAAGGTGCGCCTCGATGATCCGGTGTCGAAGCACCTCAGCTGGTTCCGGGTGAAACCAGCCGCGGACGACGACGGGCCAGTCACCGTCGAACAATTGCTGACGCACTCGTCCGGGTTGCCGCGTGAAGCGAATTCGCACTGGACCACGTACGAGTTTCCCACCGCGGACGAGATCCGCGCGCTCATCGCAGACCGGCAGGCTCCATTTGCTCCGTCGGTGCGCTGGAAGTACTCGAACCTCGCCTACACGCTGGCCGGAATGGTCGCAGAGCAGGCGAGCGGCCAGTCGTGGGCGGAGTACGTGCAGCGGAACATCTTCACCCCGCTCGGCATGACCGAATCCAGCGTCGACCGGAAGGTCGAAGGACTCGCCATCGGCTACGGGCGACGCATGCCGGATGGGACGCGCCAGGTGATGCCGTTTGTCGACGCGCGCGCGATGGGCGCGGCCACAGGGATCACGTCGACCGTCGGCGACATGGCAAAGTTCGTGTCCGCGCAATTTCGCAAGGGCACGCGCGGCGGACAGCGGATACTCAGCAGCGGGTCGTTGCGCGAGATGCATCGTGTGCGCTCCCTGGAGAACAACTGGACGTCCGGGAACGGGATCGGCTTCGGCGTGAGCCGAGTGAACAACGTTGTGTATGTCGGACACGGGGGGAGCTACCCGGGGTATACGACACAGACCTCGATCGATCTCGAAAACAAGGTTGGCGTCATCGTCCTGACGAACACAAACGACTCGGAATCCGGAGCGATCGCGCGCCAGCTGATGAACAGCGTCGGCAGCGCGGTCGCAAAGGCGGCGGCGCAGAAGCCAAAGACCGTGGCGTGGGATCCCGCCTGGGCGCGGTTCGCCGGGTACTACCGCAGCGACTGGGGCGACAGTCGCGTCGTCCTGCTCAACGAGAAGCTCGTGCTGATGACGCCGAACGCGTCGAGCCTGGACAACGTGGTCACCCTCGAGCCGATCGGGGAAGGACGCTTCCGCTTCATGGCGGCGACCGGTGGCGGCTCGGTGGGCGAGATCGTGCGATTCGTCGAGGAGGGTGGCCGCGTCGTCCGGATGTACACGGGTGATGGCTACGCGGAGCGCATCGGCAATTAGTATTCATACATGCGTTGCATTGCGGCCTCAGCGGTCATCATCGGCATAGGCGTCCTGGCCGGATGTGCGACGGCCGGAGCGTCATCAACAGCCGCGCCTGGACCGGCATCAATGCCTGGTTGTCCGCTGCGGGCGGACGGGCCGAGGTTCAGCATCAGCGTTTCCAACCACAGTGGCCCACCGGTCAGCGCAGCGGTGCGTGACACGATCGCGCGAGCGATTGCCCAGATGTGGGGCGACCAGGAAGGGCCAGAGATCCGGGATTGGCCGCGTTACGTGCGGGTCATGCGCGAGCTCAATGCGAGGATTCCCGCTGCGCCGTTTCAGCGGCAGGGTGAGTGGCGCGTCCGTGCCGGCGACAGCGCCGTGGTGCTGCTGACCTACGGCGCTGCTCCGGAGCCGACATTGGCAATCCCCGAGCAGTCATTGCGCCGGGAATTCAGAGGCTGGGTGACATCCGCCGTCGAGCGAGCCATCGCATACGCGTCGAGCGGACGTGTGCTCGCACCACCGATGCCCCTCTGGCTACCCAGCGTTGCGGACCGTACCGTGACGCTCGAGCTGCGCTTCGGCTGGTCGCCCCGGCCAGACGCCGCGATCGCCCGGTTCACGAGGCAGGATCGCGAGCCTGTGCCGCGCCGGACAAATGTCGGGCCCAGGTACCCCGAAGAGTACCGCGTGGAGAACATCCGGGGTGAAGTGATCACCGCGTTCATCATCACGAAGGATGGCGCTGTGGATCCGGGGTCCGTGCGAGTCATTTCCACGGATGGAGAGCTGTTCACCAACAGCGTGCTCGCAGCAATCCCGTCCTTTCGGTTCGATCCGCCGGTGATGGATTGCAAGCCGTGGCCCATCGCGGTAATCCAGCCGTTCAATTTCCGTCTGCGCTAACACCGCATCACGGTCGACCGACGTAATCGCGCCTTAATGAAGGCGCCTGTTGACTCCGGACGCGATCGGCCGCCTAGTTAGGGAAGATTCCACTCCGAGGACCCATGCACGCACGCCGTTCGATCGTGTCCGCACTGGCCATCGCACTCGCCGCTGGCGTCTTGCCCGCCCAGAGCCCCACCCCAGCCGGTGCGCCGGCGCAGGCGATTCCCGACTCGCCCATCGGGCTCATGCTCCGCGAGTGGATCGACGCGTTCAACAATGCCGACTCGGCGAAGCTCGCCAACTACTACGCGAAGTATCAGCTCGACCGCAACATCAGCGTGCAGCTGTCGCGAGCGCGCATGACGGGTGGACTGGACCTGGTCACCATCGAGCGCGCCAAGCCGCGCCTCATCGAGGCCGTGTGGAAGGAGCGCAGCACTGGCCGCATCAGCTGGATGGCGGCCGAGCTGGAGGACGAAGGAAAGCCAGGGATGAAATACTCATACCTGATGCAGCTACCCGAGAACGGTTCGCTGAACGACTTCAAGGTGGACGCAGCCAGCCGGAGACGGGTGATCGACGCTGCCATCGCAAAGCTCCACGAGAATTACGTATTCCCGGAGGTCACTGAGAAGATGGCCACGGCTGTGCGTGGCCGGCTTGCGCGCGGAGGTTACGACGATGTCATCGCCGGCCCCCGTTTCGCCCAGCTCCTCACCGAGGATTTTCAGGCGGTGAGCAGGGACAAGCACCTGCGCGTAAACTTTTCCGCATCGCGGATTGCCGACCGTCCGTTCAACGCCAGGCCTGATTCCGCAGCCCGTGCGGCGTATCGCGCGGACATGGAACGCGTCAACTGCGGATTCGAGAAGACTGAGGTGATGCCCAACAACGTCGGGTACATCAAGTTCAACTTCTTCGCGGATGCCGAGGCGTGCGGACCGACCGCGACGAAGGAAATGGCGAAGGTCGCCGACGTGGACGCCCTCATCGTGGACTTGCGCGAGAATGGCGGCGGCTCACCCAACATGGTGGCGTACGTGAGCTCCTACCTGTTCTCGAAGCGCGTGCACCTGAACGACCTCTGGACCCGCCGCACCAACGAAACGAACGAGTACTGGACGCGGCCGGAGGTGCCTGGGAAAAAGGTGCGCGACGACGTGCCCGTCTATGTCCTGACGGCGAACCGCACCTTCTCGGGCGCCGAGGAGTTCTCGTACAACCTGAAGAACCTCAAGCGCGCGACGATCATCGGAGAGACCACGGGCGGTGGCGCGCACCCCGTGAGCGCGCACAAGATTGACGACCATTTCGTCATCGGCGTGCCCTTCGCGCGCGCGATCAATCCGTACAGCAAGACGAACTGGGAGGGCACTGGGGTGACGCCGGACGTGAAGGTGCCCGCCTCGGACGCATTGGCCGTCGCCTTGCGCATGATCGCGGAGAAGCGGGCGACGCCATAACAGGGCGAAACGTGAGCGGGAGAGTTGCGCGCTGACACCAAAAGCAACAAACTCGCGCATGCCTCAGCAGCAGCACGTGTCCGCCGCCGTACAACCCACGCCGAAGGTGACCGACGCGCCATGGAAAGGCGCGGACATCGTCGCCGGCCTCCGGCGTGTCCATGCGGAAAGCGAGATCTACTGGCCCACCGCCTTTCCTGACGACAGCGCGTTCTTCCACCGCATCGCGCCCGAGGTCTGGGCACCGGTGGACCAGGTACGGCACCTGACGAAGTCCTGCCGTGCGATCGCCAAAGGGTTCGAGATCCCACGCGGATTGCTTGCCGTTCGCTATGGCATTCCCCTGCGTCGGTCGCGCGACTACGCCACGTTTCTTGCCCTGTACGAGGAACGGTTGCGTCGTGGAGTACGGCAGAACCCCTTCGCGCCACGCATACTCGACGCGCACGAGCAGACGCCGGACGGACGTGCGCGCGTCATGCGCGAGCATGCCGAATCCATCGTACGCCTCTGTGACGCAATCGAGCGCTACCCTGAGTGGTCGCTGGACCGGTTGCGCGCGAAGCATCCCGCGCTCGGGATGATCACGATGCGCGAGCTGGCCATGTTCGCGCTCCTGCACAACGTCCACCACGTGCAGGTCGCGGAAGATCGCCGGGTGAATCCGGTTGTCCGCATGACAGACAGGAAAGCCGTCGGCCAATCGCAGTGATGCTGCGGCGGGCGACCGTTCGCTAGGTCGCGATCTCGCGCAGCACGCCGAAATCGGTCAGGCGCCGCACCAGGGAGGGATCGACCCGCGCCCCGGTGCTGCGCTCGATGTCAGCCAGCGCCTCGGCGGTCGGACGTCCATCGAAGAATGGCAGGATCGATGCGACGATCTCAGGAACGTCCAGCGCGTCATTGGTGCTGTACGTCGCGAGCTTCACCCGTCCCGATGCGCGCGGCGAGATCTGCACCAGTTCCGTCATCGGCCGCAGCGGGATGGCTTCGTTGCGCAGGAGGTCAAACGCGCGCGACAGTGCGCTCACATGCACCGGAAGTGCGTCCCCCGCGATCCGGCTGACGTGATCCCACGACAGTGGCGTCACGAGGCGGCTGCATTCCATATAGAACTGCGCCTCCTGGCCCTGCCATGCGCCCCAGTCGTCGCCAGTCACTCCAAGTTCGCGCAGCGACCAGTGCGCGAGCGCATTTTCGCACGTGTACAGCACGCGCCGAAGTTGCTCCCAGAAATCCTGCCCGATCTTGCCGCGGTCGTGCTTGCAGAACCAGGTCGTGCAGGTCGACTCGCGATGCTGCCAGATGCCGCACAGCCCGCCCCCCTCAGCGATGTAATGCGGACAGAGCAGCATCATGTCGGTGCCGAACTTCGGGGGCGGACTCTCCGCGTAGCGCGTCCAGTAGTCGTCCCCCTGCCGAAGGCCAACCGGACGGACGCCTTCCCGGCCGGCGATCCTCGCCAGTACGCTCGCGCGCCCGCGGTCGCCATCGGTGGAGTCCAGGAGCACCGCGCCGGCAAGGAAGTTCCAGAGCTCGGGCAGGTAGGTGCAGCACTTCGTATTCGGGTTGAACCCCGGCTCGATGCTCCCCTCGCGAGTGACCATCGCACAGTCGCCGCATGTGGCGGTCCGTTCCGCGGGGATCGGCACGCCGAGCAGCGTGTTCATCCAGCGGGCGTACAGCGCGGGGAGCGGACCGGCGACTGCCATCTGACGTAGGGTCGCTGGAGCCGCCGCGCCACGCAATGGGCGTCGCGGAATCGTTCGCGCTCCACCGTACCGCACCGTAAATTCCCGCCACCCCGATGCCCCACCCTTGACAGATCACCTGCGCGAGCAGCTCCAGGCTACACTCGGCGCCGGCTACACGCTCGGCCGCGAGCTCGGCGGTGGAGGTATGAGCCGTGTGTTCATCGCCGACGAGCATCGGCTGAACCGCAAGGTCGTCGTCAAGGTCCTGTCTCCCGAACTTGCGCAGGGGATCAGCGTCGAACGCTTCGATCGCGAGATCCAGACGGCCGCCGCGTTGCAGCAGGCGAACATCGTTCCCGTGCTCACCGCCGGGGAGACGGACGGTCTCCCGTTCTACACGATGCCCTTCGTCGAGGGAGAATCGCTGCGCGCGCGACTTGGCCGTGGGCCGCTTTCGATCACCGAGGTCATTGGCGTATTGCGCGACGTGTCCAAGGCGTTGGCGTATGCGCATCGTCAGGGCGTCGTCCACCGCGACATCAAGCCAGACAACGTGCTGCTCTCCGAAGGCACGGCGGTCGTCACCGATTTCGGGATTGCGAAAGCCATCAACGCGGCACGCACGGGCCCAGGCCGCGCAACGCTGACCCAGATCGGTACGAGCATCGGCACGCCGGCGTACATGGCGCCCGAACAGGCGGCCGGTGATCCGGAAGTCGATCACCGTTCCGACATCTACTCCCTCGGCGCCATGGCGTACGAGCTCATCACGGGGCAGGCGGTGTTCGCGGGGCGCACGCCGCAGCGAATGATGGCGGCGCACATGAGCGAGGAGGCGGCGCCGATCACGTCGCTCCGTCCCCAGTTGCCACCGGCGCTCGCCGAGCTGGTGATGAACAGTCTCTCGAAGGATCCCGCGTCCCGTCCGCAAAGCGCAGCGGAGGTGACACAGCTGCTCGACACGATCACGAGCGGCGGCAGCATGCAGGCGATGCCAGCGGTCCTCATCGGCGGCGCGGGAATGTTTCGGAAGGCGCTGCTCGTGTACGCCGTCGCCTTCATCGCAGTTGCGATCATCGCGCGCGCGGCGATCGTCGGCATCGGATTACCAGACTGGGTGTTCCCTGGCTCGCTCATCGTCATGGCGCTGGGCCTCCCGGTCATCCTGTGGACGGCGTACGTGCAGCATGTTACCCGGCGTGCGATGGCTGCGACGCCGACGTACACCCCCGGTGGGACACCATCGGCGGCGTCGCACGGCACGATGGCAACGCTGGCGCTCAAGGCGGCGCCGCACGTGACCTGGCATCGCGCGGCCCGCGGCGGGCTGTACGCGATGGGAATCTTTGTCCTCATGATCGGCATGTTCATGGGGATGCGCTCGTTGGGGATCGGTCCCTTCGGTTCCCTGAGCGCCACGGGGCAGCTGAACCGGCGCGACCAGCTGATCATCGCGGATTTCCGCACCACCAACACGGACTCGACCCTCGGGCGTGTGGTCAGTGACGCCGTGCGATCGGGGCTCTCGAGCTCTCGCGCGTTCACACTCGTCTCGCCTGGCGCCGTGGTTGGCGCGCTGCGTCGCATGCAGCGCGTTCCCACCACGCGAGTGGACTCCGGCATGGCGCGCCAGATCGCACTGCGTGACGGCATCAAGGCTATCGTCGACGGCGAAGTAACGGGCGTGGGCGACGGATACATCGTGTCGCTGCGCCTCGTGCGGGCGGACCTGGGCACCGAGATCGCGTCATTCCGTGAGAGTGGCGAGGGGCCACGCGGCCTGATTGACGCCGCGGACAAGTTGTCACGTGCGCTGCGAAGCAAGGCAGGGGAGTCGCTGCGCGACGTGAACGCGACGCCGCCGCTGGCGCAGATGACGACCGCGTCGCTGGCGGCGCTGCGGAAGGCAAGCGAGGCAGGGCGCGCAAATGCCGTGGGAGACCGCCGCGCCATTCAGCTCGCGCGCGAAGCGGTTGCAATCGACTCCACCTTCGCCACCGCCTGGAGCGGACTCGGCGCGTTCCTCTCCAACTACGGCGAATCCCGCTCGGCCGTCGACTCCGCATTGACGCAAGCCTTCCGGTATAGCGACAGGCTGCCCGATGTCGAACGGCAGCTGATCATCGCCCGGTATTACTCCACCGGCCCGGGCCGCGATCGCGCGCGGGCGATTGCGGCGTACCAACAGGTATTGCAGGCCGGCGACACAACGCCCGGGATTCTCGTAAACCTTGGCGAGTCCGTGCGAACACGGCGCCAATACGCCCAGGCGGAATCGCTCAACCTCGCCTCATTCCGGCGCGACCCATCCGGGACTGCGCTCGGCAACATCACGGAAATGCAGATCAACCAGGGTCGGCTGGATGACGCGCTCCGTACTGCCGAACAGCTGATCGGGATCTCGCGCAACTATGGAAACGGCGAACGGCTTCGCACCCTCTGGAGCAGGCGTGAATTCGGGGCCGTGACTGCCTTGGTCGACACGATCGAGCGGACCAGGAGCGTCAACGGACAGACTCAGCGCATTCGCCAGAGCATGGCACTGCTGCAGGGGCGGATCCGTGATTTCCGGCGGCACTCATCGTACCTCGGGGGAGACACCGCCAACGCGCCGCCAGCGCGCACGGCCATTGAGCGATGGGCCCGCGACGAGCAGGTGCATGAAGTGGGCTTCGAGATCGCGGCGCTGGGACCGTCAGCAGCACTCACGGCGCGGCTCGACTCGGCGATCGCACGCGTCCCGTTCAGTGAGCTCCCGGAGGTGGACCGGCCATACTTTGACGCGGCCTGGGCCCTTGCCCTGGCAGGGCATCCGGCCAAGGCGAGGGCGATGATCGCCAGGTACCAGCAGGAGGTACGCGACACTGCGCTGCGGCGTGCCGATGAACCCGACCTGCATACCATCACCGGGATCATCGCGGCGGCGGAGGGCAACTTTACGACAGCGCTTGCCGAGACGCGCCAGGGCGATATCGGCGGAGATGGCCTCCCCGCGCACGAGTGCGCGCCCTGCCTGCCCTGGAACCTCGCTCGTATCTTCGATGCCGCCGGCCAACGCGACTCGGCGATCGTGATGTATGAGCGATATCTCTCGACGCCATTCTGGGAGAAGATCTTCGCGCCGATGGACCCCGTTCGCATGCCATTCATTCACGAGCGCCTGGGGCAGCTGTACGAGGCCGCGGGGAACACGACGAAGTCGGCCGAGCACTATCGCGCTTTCATCGAATTATGGAAGAATGCGGATCCGGAGCTGCGGCCACGGGTCGCGATCGCACGCGAGAAGTTGCGACGCATGTCGCTCGACGCGCCGCGCTGACTTTGCTGGTCGTGTGACGCTGCGCGTGAGGGATTCTCAGGCGGGGCGGTTGATGGCGCCGATCCTGTCTGCCCGATACGCATTCGGCGCCTTCCCCGTCCATCGCCGGAACGCGCGATGAAATGCGCTCGGCTCCGAAAAGCCGAGCAGGAAGCCAACCTGGCTGGCGGACGTCTGCGCATTGCCCAGGTGGCTGATCGCGAGATCGCGGCGCACCTGGTCGAGCAGCTTCTGGTACGTCGTCCCGTCGTTGCGTAAGGCACGCTGCAGGTTGCGATCACTCATCGATAGCGCGCGCGCAACTTCCTTCAATGCTGGAACGCTTCCCTTGAGGCGCTGTGCCAGTACGCCGGCCACCAGTTGGGAACGCGATCCAACCGTGTCGAGGCGGGCGATGACGCCGTCCGCGTGCTGCTCGAAGGCGTGCAACAGCGCCGGGTTTGCCGAATGCAACCGCTCATCGAGGTGGCTCACCGGAAGATAGAAGCGGTCCTCGCGTGTGCCGAATTTCACCTGCGATCCGAACACCCGGACGTACTCACGCGCTTCCTGCGACGACGGCGCGCTGCGCCGGAGCCACACTTCGGCGGGAGCAAGCGGCTTCGGGGTCAGGCGACGGAGTTCACGCGCGATCCCGGCCCAGGTGGTATCCACGGGCTGCCGCGCGTCCCGCAACAAGTAGTTGTCCATCGACTCGACGAAGGTGCAGCGGCAATACGCGCGCTTGCCTTCGCGCACGATGTCGATGCGCATGCCGTCGTTGAGGATCGGCATGTACTTCGCTACGCGGTCGAGGACGTCGCCGACGGTGCGACAGCTGAGCACCACGTACCCCAGGATGTCCAGCGCGCCCGGGCTGTAGGTCTCCGCCATGTGCAGCCCGACGAGTGGATCGCCGGTGCGCAGCACCGCGAACTGCCAGAGGCGTTCGACCACCGACCCCGCGACACGATCATCGGCCGCGAAGGACAGGCGCGGCTCGATGCCACACTCCCGCGTGGCCGTCTCGGCTGAAATCCCGTTCCGCTCCAGGTACTGGAGCATGTCCGCGACGACCGACGCGGCGATCGATGACTCGCGCAGGGGAGGGCTCCAGCGAAGGCGCGTTCGGTCACGAAGATGGCGCGTACGGTCAACGTGCGCCAGCGCGGCCAGCGGCATACTGCGTTCAACCTCAACTCGAGAGACTTTCCATGCGTCTTGCCTTCGCCGTCACGCTCGCCGCCGCCATGATTGCCGGGTCCACCGAGGTCGTCGCCCAGACCGCGCGGCCTGCGGAACGCGGGCTGTACCTCACGATCTTTCGCTCGCCCTCCACGGGTCTGGAGTGGCGCACCGCCCATGTCGGCGTGCATGGCGGGTACTATCCCACCGTGATCACCCGCGACGGACAGCGCGAGAACGTCAACTTTGGCCGGGCGGGAGTTACCTGGTATGCGAAGTCCCAGGGCGCGGGCGTCTATGTCAGCCCTTCCGTGGTATGGAGCCTCAGTGACGGTTGGAAGAATGGCGCGCTCACCGACGCCGGCTTTCGTGGACGCGTCTTCCGCGCCCTGAATGGACGGCTTGGCGTTGGCGTCCTCACCACAACGGACGGCGAAGTGCGCGTGAATCCCACCGTCGGCCTGGACATCAAGCTCGGTGCCGGACGATGAAGGAAATTTCAGCGTCGCGCACCGCACGCGTGGGCGGCTGGTCGCTCATCGCGTCCGCGGTTGGCTTCCTCGCCGTGTTCACGTGGCTCGCCGCGTACTTCAACTATCCCGACGTGCTCGATGGCGCCGCGGCGGATGTGCTTCCAACGCTCGTCGGTCTTGGGGCTGCCGGACGCGGTGTATGGATGGTGTACGCCATCCTGCCGCTGCTCCTGATTCCCGCGGGGATCGGCGCACACGCGGCGTGGGGCAGCACCACGCCGAACGCGACGCGTGCCGCGCTCGTCGCGGCAGTCATCAGCGCCTTCAGCATGCTGCTCGGCCTGGCGCGCTGGCCTTCGGTGCATTGGGAACTCGCGCAGGCATACGCCACTGCGACTCCCGATGGACGAATCGTGATCGACTCGATCTTCCGCGGCCTCAATGCGTATCTCGGCAACTTCATCGGCGAGTTCGTTGGCGAACTGTCGCTCAATGCTTTCTTCGCCCTCACTGCGGTTGCCCTCCTGCGCTCCGGTCGCCGGGTGGCCGGTTGGACCGGAATCGCAGTGGCGGTGATCGGGTTCGCGGCAGCATTCCGCAACGTGACCCCTGTGGTGTCACTGGTGGCCGACGCGAACAACGTCGTACTCCCCATCTGGCTCATCGCGCTCGGCGTCCTGCTCATCCGCCCAAACCACCGAGCCGAGGCTATTTGATCTTCTTCGCCGGCATCTCCTGCCCTCCGCGCTTCATCACCATTTCCGTGACCTTGCCGTCGGCACCAACTGTAAATGTGATGCTCAGGGCCGCGTCGACACGCTCGACACCAAACGTCGTCCCGGAAATGTGCGCGAGCACGCGCTTTGGATTACCGGCCGGCTCACCGTAGAGCTGCCCGTTCTCGAGCGTCACGACGATGGTACGCCCGGGGCCCATCTCGTACTCACCCACGAAGGCTGCCAGGTTCGGGGCAGCGCCCGCAGGCGCGCTCACCGCGGCCGAAACGTTCGTGCGGTCGCCGAGCCGCGTGAACTGCACACCTTTTGCCACGGGATTGCTGTAGACGAAGCCGTTCACATTCCCGCTCGCATCGCGCGAGAAGCGCACGATCATCATGCGGAACATGTATGTGTCAGGAGCAACTGCCGTGAGCTCGGTGGATCGTTCCGGCATACTCTCGGAGCGAATCGCAACCGTGTTCGTCCCGGGAATCACCTCGAATACGGATCCGAGCTCCGTGCTTTCGTACCGTCCATCGACGGCCTTCAACTCCGCCGCGGTCGCGGTGTATGGCTGCGCTCGACGGTAGCGGGTCACATCGCCTTCCATGCTCCTGAACTCGATGTCGCCGGCCTCGGTGAAGGTCATGGTAAAATCGTCCTGCGACCGGAAGAACGTCGATGGGTTCATGACGCGGAACGTGGTCGCGTTCACTGCCACGAGCGGCGGACCGTTCGCGACCATCAAGCGCCCGTTCTGCACGCCAAGCCGCATCGGCTCGCCGGTCTTCTCGTCGAAGAAGAGTCCCGCGCGACTGCTGACGTCGACGCCGGGAGCCGCGGCCGGACGCGTCGCCCGCCACCGGGCGATGGCCGCGGGATCCGGCGGCGACAGGAAGACGTCGTCGATCATGCGACCCGCGAGGTTCGTCGCGGATACCGGATCGAAGTTGCACGACACGGCCGCGGAGAGGTTGCTCTCGGGGATGCGACCCATCCAGGTGCTGAAGCCAGCGGCCCCACCGGAATGAGAAATGATTACCCCGCCGGGAGTCGAGTCCACGATGACGCCACGCGCGTAGTCCAGCTTGCGTCCATTCGTCAGGCGCACCTGCTCGTGGAGCTGCGTCGTCACCTGCCTGCCGAGCTTCCCGCTGGCGAGCGCATCCTGCCAGGTGAGCATGTCCGGGATGGTGCTCACGATGGCGCCGCCGCCGCGGTTGTTGCCGAGTCGCATGTACGGCTTCCATGACGCGCCGTCCTTCTGATACCCCATCGCGGCGTTTGAACCCGCCTGCATGATGTCGGGGACGTACGCCGTCGACTTCATCCCCATCGGCTCGAAGATTCGCTTTTTCGTGAAGTCCGCGAACGACATCCCGCTGACGCGCGCGACGATCAGCTTCGCCAGCTCGTAGCCTCCGTTCGAGTATCCCCACTCGGTACCAGGGACGAAGTTGAGGCCGCGTTGGCGCAGGAGCAGCGTGTGGACGTCCGTGCCCTCTGGCGCGAGTCCGATGATCCCCGTCCAGTCGCGGATGCCGCCGGTGTGGGTGATCAGGTTGTCGACAGTGATCGTGTGGCCGTAGTCGGGCAGCTCGGGGAGATGCTTGCGGATGTCGTCGTCGAGCTTGAGCCGGCCATCCTGTGCAAGGAGCAGGATGGATGTCGCAGTGAACTGCTTCTGGGTGGAGCCAATGTCGAAGAGCGAGTTCGCTCCGATCGGCGTGCGCTTCTCGAGGTCGGCAAGCCCGTAGTAGCGCGTCATCACGATCTTGCCATTCTGCGAAACACCCGCGGCGCATCCTGGAGTCTCGGCTGTGATCGCGCGGAAGATGGCGTCGATTTTTGCTGCCTTGTCCTGAGCCGCTGCAGGTATCGCCAATACCGTGACAACCACTGCGGACACGACGGACCTAACGGCGGAACTGACGGCGGATCTAACAGCGGGTCTGAGGGCGGATCCGACCGCGATGAACGGCGTTGTCATGGTGCGAAAACTCCAGTGAGACGTTGCTTACCCCGAGCCGAGAGCCGAGGACCGAGGGCTGAGAACAGGCCCATACCTCGCAGCTCTACGTATGCGTCCCTGGCGGAGTTTCACTTTCAACAGCTACGGCCAAGGCTGAGAGCCGAGGCCGAGAGCCGAGCAGCTGGCCGTTATGGTCACTCATGACTATCTTGTGACCATGTCAAAGAACGACGTCCGCGTCGCCGAGCTCAAGGCGCGTCTCAGCGAGTATCTGCGCGCGGTTCGCAAGGGGCGCGAGCTCACGGTCTACGATCGCGACCAGCCCATCGCGCGGCTCGTTCCTCATGCAGCGTCCGCTGGTCGGCTCCAGGTGCGCGAACCGATCCGCACCTACCGCACGCTTGGAGACATCCCGCTACCGCCGCCGGCGGAACTCTCCGTTGACGCGGTCGAGCTGCTCCTTGAAGACCGGAACGGGCGGTGATCGCGTACATCGATTCTTCGGTCGTCCTCCGGATCGTCTTCGGCCAGCCGGGCGGGCTTCCGGAATGGGGGAAGATCACGCGCGGTGTCACGAGTGGACTGCTGGAGGTGGAGTGCCTGCGCACGATTGATCGGCTGCGTCTCGTCGGTTCACTGGAGGAGGAAGACCTGGTCGCCCGCCGAGAGGCGGTGTACCGCATCCTCGAAGGACTGGAAATCGTCGAGGTATCTCCCGCAATCCTTCGACGCGCCGGTCAGGCGATGCCCGCGCCACTCGGCACGCTCGACGCGATTCACCTGTCCACCGCGGAGCTGTGGCGCGAGATCACCGGCAACGAGCTGCTGATGGCGACGCATGATCAGGCACTCGCGCTCGCAGCGCGTGCGAGCGGATTCCGGGTACTCGGCGGCCGTGGTACGCAGTAAGCCGAGGCCGTTAGCCGAGGCCGTTAGCCGAGGCCGATATCAGCGATACCCGAACAGCGGCGGAAACACGATCACCACAATCGCCGCCCAGATCGCGTACACGTGGAGGTATCGCGTCTGCCACCGCTCCAGCCCTGCGAGCGAGTCGCGATTCCGCAGGAAGCGGACGTACAGCATCGCCGACCACGCAAGATTCACCAGCAGGATCATGTTCATTCCCAGCACGGCGACGCGGTTGGGACTGAACCCGAACTCCGTGATGCGCCCCACGATGTTCCAGAGGGCGAGGGCATCCGCGACGAGTGCCGCGACGACCAGCACCACCTGGATGATGTCGAAGATGCCGGGTGGTGCATCGGGATCGCGCGCCGAGAGTGAGTAGAGCATCAGCGCCAGCACGATGACGAGCAGTCCATTGAACGCCATCAGCATCTCGCGTTCGACATTCACCGCGCGTCCCGTGAACAGCAGCGTCCCGAGGAACGTCAGGAGCACCGCGGTGAACAGCGGCGAGAAGAGCCGCGTCAGCACGGGCGCCATGTTCTCGATGACGCTCTGTTTCGCCTCCACCAGCCACGCCGCGACGATTACCGCCCCGGCCGCGCCGCAGGGAATCAGCCAGTGCTCCACGAATCGCTCGACGTTCACCCCGATGGTGGTGAACATCATGACGAGGAAACCGGTCAGGAGCCCGCCGCCGAGCGCAATGAGCACCAGGTAGATGACCCACTCGCCGGAGAAGCGGATGAAGTCCATGCGTCCCGCCACCTGGCTCCACCGACCCCCGGCATACGCGATACCAACCGCGAGCCATAGCGCGATGGGAAGGTGAATGGCTGCAAGAATCTGGGTGCTGCTGTCGGCTGACGTATACGGATAAATGTTCGCGAAGATCGCCGCGGCGACGAAAGCAACCGCGAGCCACCGGGTCATGGACGATGCGCTGAGATCCCGTTTCCACACAAAGTAGCCGACGAGAAATGGGAGGACGAAGAGGCTGATGTTGCGCGCGTAGAACACCTCGTCCTGTCCCCACAGCTTGCCGAAGAGATTCGGCGCCTTGATGGCGATCGCAGCGCCAACGGCCAGCGCGAAGGCGACGATCGCGTCCATGCGTCCGGGTGCGGCGCTGTCAGCGCTCGCGGTCGGCACGACCACCAGTTGCTTCCAGAGCCGCTCTGAATGCTCCAGCGCGAACTCGCGCGAGAGGGAGTCGAGATTCCCCATCCGCTTCACCGCGACGAGAAACGCTTCATCGGGTGCGAGGCCAACGTCGCTGAGTGACGCGACCTGCTCGCGCAGGTGATCCTCCAGCTCCGCGACATCCCGCGAGCCGATGGCCTGCCGGCGCAGCAGGTACTGCCGCCACTGGGCGATCTGCTCCTCGAGCACGTTCGCGTTGGTCGTGGGTCTCATGCGAACGCAGGTTGAAGGTTATCGTACGCGAAACGCGGACGATGCGCGGGCGCGGGACGCGCGAGCGGCTGCCAGATGCCACCAAGCGTCGCGTTGATCACCTGCCACTGCCGCCGCTCTTCGGCGAGCTGGGTCTTACCCGCCGCTGTTATATGGTAGTACTTCCGCTTACGTCCGCTCTCGGCGGTCTCCCAGCGCGCCTTCACGTAGCCGAGGCGTTCGAGACGATGCAGGACAGGATAGAGCATCCCGTCGGTCCATTCGAGACGACCGCCCGACAACTCACGAACGCGCTGGAGGATCGCATAGCCGTAACTGTCCCCCTCGGCCAGGATCGCGAGCACGATCGGCGTGGAGGACGCAGCCATCAGGTCCTTGCTGATGTCCGTTGGCCCGGTGGATGGCGGTGTGGGAGGCATACCTTGTAGCTCTACGTATACTCAACCACGCCGGTTTCGCTAGCCCTTTTTCGGAATTCCTACGCCGAGTTCGCAGAGAGAGGCAGCGAGACCGTGAACTCCGAACCCACATCCACCTCGCTCTGCGCGGTGAGATCTCCCTTCATCGCGCGCGCCAGGTCACGGCTGATCGCCAGCCCGAGCCCCGTGCCTTCCTTGTTCTTGGTGAGCGACCGCCCAACCTGCACGAACGGCTCGAACACCGACTCGAGCTTGTCCGCGGGAATGCCAAACCCGGTGTCGCGCACGGAAATCATCGCGCGATCGCCGGATACACGCGTCGACACCGTGATCTCACCGGTGTCGGTGAACTTCAGCGCGTTCGACACCAGGTTGAGCACGATCTGCTCGACCTTGGCGCGATCCGCCCACGCCGTCACCGGTCCGTCGACGGGAACGAAGTTCAGCGCCACGCGTTTGGTCTGCGCCTGGCCGGCGAGCAGCTGCATCGCGGACTGGGCCGCCTCATCCAGCGAGATGTTGTCGAAGTCGTAGGTGAGCTGGCCAGCCTCGATGCGGGTGAAGCCGAGGATGTCGTTGATGATTGCGAGCAGGTGCGCCTGGCTGCGCTTGACCCGCTCGAGATGGTCCCGCTGCTTTTCGTTGATCGTGCCGGCGACCTCGAGGAGCAGCAGGTCGGCGTAGCCGCCGATGGCGTTGAGCGGGGTCCGCAGCTCGTGCGACATGGCGGCGAGGAATTGTCCCTTCACCTTGTTCGCCTCGTCGGCGCGCTGACGTGCCTGTTCCGCCTCCCGCGTGCGCTTCTCGAGCTCGTCGCTGTGCCGCTCGAGCTGGTCGGCCATCGCGCGCACTTCTTCTTCGCGAACTTCAGCCTCGCGCCGCGCCGCTTCCTCGAGCGCCAGCCGCTGCGCCGCACGCATCTCCCGCTCCTGCGCCTGGCGCCGCTCCGTGAGGTCGCGCGTCACCTTGGCGAATCCGACGAGCTCTCCGGACTTGTTCCGGAGTGCGCTGATCAGGACGCTGGCCCAGAACGTCGAGCCGTCCTTCCGGACGCGCCAGCCTTCCTCCTCGAACTTTCCCGTGCGCGCCGCTGTCTCGAGCTCCTTGTCCGGGTGACGGCTCGCGATGTCATCGGGTGTGTAGAATTGCTTGAAGGACCTCCCGATGATCTCGTCGGCGTGGTACCCCTTGATACGCTCGGCGCCGGGATTCCACGTCATGACGTTCCCCTTCGGGTCCATCAGGAAGATCGCGTAGTCCCTGACGCCATCAACGAGGAGCCGGAATCGCTCCTCGCTTTCGCGCAGCGCTTCCTCCGCTTCGCGTCGCGCGGTGAGGTCGCGGGTGACCTTGCCGAACCCGCGGAGCTCACCCTTTTTGTCACGCAGGGCCGTGATCACCACGTTGGCCCAGAAGCGCGTGCCGTCCTTGCGGATGCGCCAGCCTTCGTCCTCGAAGCGGCCTGTCTCGGCGGCAACCTTCAGCTCGTAGTCGGGAAATCCCTCGTCGACGAGCTCGCGCGGATAGAAGACGGAGAAGTGCTTGCCGATGATCTCGTGCGCCTCATACCCCTTGAATCGCCGTGCTCCGGCGTTCCAGCTGAGCACGTGGCCGGTGGGGTCCAGGGCGAAGATCGCATAATCCCGAACGGAATCGATGAGGAGGCTATGCAGTTCCGCGATCTCTTGCGATTGCATGTCGTCGGACTGGGGTTACACGAACGGCATCACCTCGGCAGCACGCGTAAACATCAGGACCCCGAGGTCCCAATTCCAGCGGTAAGGCAGCCAAATCGACCGTGGCGGACTGAGCCGAGAGCCGAGAGCCGAGAGCCCGTTAGCCGAGGCCGAGGCCGAGAGCCGAGGCTACTGACTGATATACAGCCTGATCGCCTCGAGCTCGTCGTCCGTCATCTTGCCGAAGTACGGCCACGGCATGAATTCGGGGTTCAGCGCGCGACCGGATGGCGTCGTCCCGGTCCTGATAGTATTCCTGAACGCTTCCGCGGAGTTATTTGCCACGAAGGCGATGAGGCTTGGGCCGGGTGGAGGACCGCCGCCGCCAGCCTCCTTGCCGCCGCGAAGGTCGGCGCCGTGGCACACGTTGCATCCCGTGACGTGCGCGAGATAGCGGCCGTACTCGGCGGTCACTCCGGGCGCGATGGCCATGCGTTTCCCAACGGAATCATGCGCGATCATTTCCGACACCGTCGGGAAGATGCCGGCGCCAAGCAGTGCGCCGCCGACCACGCCGATCTTTCGCGCGGGGAAGGACTGGCTCACCGGCGGTAGTGTCCGCAGGTAGGCAATCAGCGCCGCCGCATCAGTGTCGTTGAGGTTCGTGTACGCTTCGGAGGGCATGATGATCAGCCGCCGGCCATCCTTCGCGACGCCATGTCGGATGGCGCGCTCCCAGTCTTCGGGTGTATACGTCGCACCGACGCCACCTTCACCAGCGGTGAGATTCGGCGCAGCCATTCCGACGAGGACAGCGGGGAGCGCGAATGGCTTTCCGGCCATCCCCGTTCCGTGGCATCCCTCGCATCCCATGAAGTCGGCGAGGTGGGCGCCGCGCGCGAGGAGCGCGCTGTCATTCGCGGGGACCGTCACCGGGGTGCCTGCGACGTCGGCTGCGCTGGCGGCCTTGCGGCGGCCGACGACATTGAGCGCGATGACCACGATGAGGACGAGACCGACCAGGCTCGCGAGTGCGACGCCGATCCACTTGAGGGCTTTCATGTACTGGGGAGGAGAGAGCAGGGAGGGAAGAGCCGGTACAAAATACGCGCGTCGCCCCTCAGACTGGCAATACCGGTTTGCCCGTGCGCTGTCCTCGCTCATTCCTTCCCTCCGGCGGCGCGGATGAGCTGCATGGCCGGCTGGCTCACGAAAATCGGTGCATGGAACCGCTGGCCGTATGACAGCGGAGTCACGTCGTGGTACTCGTGGCGTGCGGTATCGCCATGGCCCGGGTGCAACCGCTTCCATATGGAAGCGCGCGGGTTCGGGTTGGCGCCACGGGACAGCAGCAGCTCCGTGCATGGAGCGACGAAGGGGCCGCGCTTCCGGTAGTTCATCCAGAAGTTCGGCTGCGATACGACGGTATTGAACAGCGCAGTAAAGCCACCGAAGCCGGACGCGCCCACGCGCGCACGCACATCGGGATCCATCCCGCGGTCCAGCAGCCACCGCGCGATCTCCAGCTCGTCGTACTCGACGCACATGTGCAGCAGTGTCGTCCCGTCGAGCGGCGTACCGGTCGTGGCGTCGATCGGGTCCATGCAGCCGAGCGCGCGCGGGTAGATCTCATCGTGGCTGAAGGTGCGCGACAGAAGCCCGGGGTCCCGGCGAAGATGCGCCTCAAGCAGATCCAGGCGGCCGCGGTGCAGCGCCATCGGCGCCGTGTCCGGGAGACGCAGTCCGTGGCGGACATACAGCTCCAGGATGGCGTGCTTCGCCTCCGGGTTTCGCGCATCGGTGCTTACCACAGTCTCGAACGGGGCGAGCAGCGTCCCATCATCGTCGTACATCCGCGCGCCCAGCGAGAGGACGTACGCCGTACCCTCGACGCTCAGCGTGTACGCGGGTCCACCGAGTCCATCGTCGGGCATTGATGGAAGACCGGCCAGGGAGCGGATGAGCTTTGCAGTTCCGACCTTGCTCTGCAGCACGGCCCGACCGAAGGCCGTCCGGTGGTCGCGAGCGCCGAGATCATGCAGCAGTTGGATGATGCGGTCGCGTCCTGCGTTCGCGGCGTAGGACATCGGTGGTCCCCAGTTCGAGTCCGCGCGCAGCAGTGTCTGCTCCTGGATCAGCGACGGGTTTTTCGTAACGAGCGCCCGGACCGCATCGATGTCGTCCTTCCAGATGGCGTCGACCAGCTCCACGGCCTGTACGAGGCGCGGCCAGCTGGTCGCCTGGTAGCTGCGCGCAAGGATCAGCTGCGCGTCGGCCAGCTTCGTATCGCTCGGCGCGATGCCGTCGGGATGGAATTCGCGGAGCTCGGCGATGGCGGCGGAATCGCCGGAGTGCATCGCGCGGAGCAGGTCCCTGGCCTGATGCTTCAGCTGGTCCAGATTGGGGACGACGGGCAGCCGGCGAACGGGCATGACGAGCCTCCTTGTGCGCCCGTGGTCCGCTTGCATGGGCATGAGGAGGTTCGAAGGAACCAGCCGTTATTGCGTCTCGGTCAGGTGGACTCGGTCCTCTCCGCGGACGGGCGGCGCCCTGCGCGCCGTCCGGGAGAATATGCCGAACCCGCAACGGCTGCAAGCCGCGAGCCGGGAGCCGAGGCCGAGAGCCGAGGCCGATATGTAGACAAACGTCATATGATGTGTAGATTACCGTCATATGCCACGTTCAATGCCCGCCCCCGACCTCGTCCGGGGCACGCTGGAGATGCTCATCCTCCACACGCTCACCATCCGGCCGATGCACGGATACGCCGTCGCGAAACACATCGCAGACCGGTCCGGGGACGTCTTCCAGGTGGGACAGGGATCGCTGTATCCCGCCCTCGAGCGACTGCTGTCCCAGGGATTGGTGACCGCGAAGTGGGGTGACTCGCCCACCGGCCGCAAGGCGCGCTACTACACCATCACTGCCGCGGGCCGGCGCCGGCTCGGACAGGAGATCTCGGAGTTCGACACTGCACTCGCGGCGATCGCGCGGGTGATGGAGAGTGCGACATGACCGGCATCCTGCGTGGATTCTTCCATCGCCTGCGCGTGCTGCTGCGCGGCGAACAGTACGCGCGCGAAGTGGATGAGGAGATCCGTTTTCACCTGTCCCTCGACGCCGCGCAACGGATGCACGCGGGATCGGACGCGACGGATGCCGCCGACTCCGCGCGCCGGCAGTTCGGCAACCCGACCTTCATCGCCGAAGAGGTCCGCTACGCGAGCGGGACGCGACACATCGACGGCATCGCCCAGGACGTCCGCTACGCGTTGCGCAGCCTGCGGCGCGCGCCCGCATTCACCATCCTGGCGATCGTCACCCTCGCCATTGCCATTGGCAGCTCGACGGCGGTATTCAGCGTCGTGGACACGATCGTGCTGCGCGGGCTGCCGTATCGCGACGCGGACAGGCTCCACGCGATCTACGAGCGGAACGACCAGGGCAGTTCCCGCACGCCATCCTATCCAACGTTCGCGGACTGGAAGACGCAGGCCGCGTCGTTCGGCGATGCTGTCGAAGACATCGCGTTCATCCGTGGCGACGGTGTCCTCATCGACGACGATCCGGAACGGCACATCACCGCGTATGTGTCGCGCGAATTCTTCGACGTCGCCGGAACCCGGCCCGCGCTCGGACGCACCTTTTCACCGGATGAACAGGCCGATGGCGCGCCGAGCGTCGCCGTGATCTCGTGGGCGCTGTTCATGGAGAAGTTCGGTGGCGATCGGTCGGTCATCGGGCGCACCATGCGCGTCAACAGCGAGCCTGTGACGATCGTCGGCGTGATGCCACATGCGTTCGCGCTCCCCAACTTCGGTGGCGGCACCTGGTTGCTGCCGGCGCTCTGGCAACCACTCGAGCCGCGCCGCGGCACGATGCCACAGCTCGCGCTACGCGGGCTGCACGTCGACAGCCGCACCATCGTGCGACTCACTCCCGGCGCTGACTCGGCGCGGGTAGCCGCGGCGATGCGCACCGTGCAGCAGCGCCTCGCGGCCGAGTATCCCGTCGAGCAGGCGCACTGGACGGGGATCGCGCTCGAGCCGGTGAGCCAGCAGGTGTACGGCACGCGGCGCCAGCAGCTCACGATGGTCTTCGGCGCCGTCGCGCTCGTCCTGCTCCTCGCCTGCGTCAACATCTCGAATCTCTTTCTGGTGCGGGCGAGCGTGCGCTCGCGCGAGCTTGCAGTGCGCGCCGCACTGGGCGCCAGCCGGCTGCGCATCGCGCGACAGTTGTTCAGCGAATCGCTCGTGATCGCGCTCGTCGCGGCCGGTGCCGGCATCGCGTTGGCCATGGCGCTCGTGGGCGGCGCTCGCGGCTCGGCGTCCCATCTTCTCCCATTCACCGAAGCGCTCAGCGTTCGCGGGCGGCCCGTCGCGTTTGCATTCGCCACGGCGCTCGTCGCGGCACTGATCATGGGTGCGCTCCCGGCGGTCCGGGCGAGCCTCGGCGCGCTCATCCTGCGTCTCAAGTCCGGCGGGGGCCTGGCAGGCGGTGACCGCCAGGACCGGCGGCTGCGCTACGCACTCGTGTCCATGCAGTTCGCGCTCACGGTCACGCTGCTCATTGGCGCCGGCCTGCTGCTGCAGAGCTTCCGGCGAGTGGCATCCGTCTCAATGGGGTTCGAAGCCAATGGCCTCATCAGCTTCGCAATCCGTCCGCCGTCGCCACAGTACGATTCGCCCGAGGCGGCAGCCGCGCTGTACCGGCGGATCCTCGAGCGGGTGCACGCTACTACTGGCATCGTCGAGGTCGCGGCCGCTGGGGGCGCGCTGATCCCGGTGCCGGTGAAGCGGCCAGACGCTGACGACGAGGCCCGTATCAGGGCTGCATATCACCCGGTCTCGGCGGGATACCTGCGCGCCATGGGCATCCCGCTCGTTGCCGGCCGCTGGTTTGGTGAGGAGGACATGCGCGCCGCGTCGGGATTCGTGATCAACGAGGCGCTCGCTCGCCAGCTGGCGCCGCAGGGGAGCGCATTGGGCATCCGCATCACCGTGCCCCGCTCATCGCAGGCGCGTGAGGACTTCGGCGAGCCAATCACGCTGCCGGTCGTCGGCGTGGTGGGGAACGCGCGCCTCAATGGCCCGGAGGTCGCGCCCGAACCAGAGGTCCTGCTGCCGTACACGCTGGAAGTGTGGCCCTGGATGCGCTTCTCCGTGCGCGCGGGCGCGCCGGTCAGCGATCAGATGCTGCGCGCGATCGAGAGCGGCGTGCGCGAAGTGGAACCCGCGATCGAATTCCAGCCGAAGCCCAGCGCGATGCCCACGGGGTTCGCGGCAGTGGACGAGGGGCGTCGATTCATTACCACGGTGCTGGCGGGCTTCGCATTCGCGGCGCTCGTGCTGGCATGCGTCGGCCTCTATGGAATCGTCGCGTACGGCGTGGAGCAGCGACGTCGCGAGCTTGGCGTGCGCATCGCCCTCGGCGCATCGAATGGGAGACTCGTCCGCAGTGTGGTCGGGGACGCGATGCTCGCGATGGCCGCAGGAATCACGCTGGGGGCAGTGGGAGCCTGGTTGTCCGCGCGCGTGATCCAGGGGATGCTCTTCCAGACGACCCTTGCAGATCCTGTCACGATTGCGGGCGTGGTGCTCGTATTAGGGATCGTTACCGTGCTGGCGAGCTATCGCCCCGCAGTGCGCGCGACGCACACCGATCCCATGCTGGCGATCAGGTCGGACTAGCCAGGATGTCCCGGACCTTGCGGTTGAAGGCAGCGAGCGCCTCGAAATCATTGGCTTCGCCAACGGGGACGTGGACGACGTCGCTGCCGTAGTGCTGAAAGGCGTTCGCCGCGGCCCGGACCTGCGCGGCGATGGAGCCGTCGCGGCGGACGCGCTGCTCGAGCACGGCCGCGGCGGCCGTGGCGTGACGACGCTCGTCGGCGGACATCCTGCGCAACAGCGACTGCAGCACTGGTTCGCGCGACTGCTCAGCGATGCGCAGGAAGAAGTATGACGCGAACAGCTCCGATCCCATGAAGTGGGTGAGATGTTCCCCGATACGCTCTGCGCTGTACTCGGCGCTTCGCGCCCGACCGCGGGCAACAGCCAGGCTGGCATCGACATCCGTCGCCGACCTGAACCCGACGAGATCCAGGTAACGCCGCAGCATCGTGTAGTGTCGCAGCCCCTCGAACAGCTCCATGCTGAACACCGCGGTCGCGTCCACGTCCTCCCAGAGCAACTGGAGCAGGCGCGCGGCGTACACCGGCAGGTATCCCTCGATGAGCGCGGCGTCATGCAACGCCTGATGAATCGAGCCCTCGGCGCGTGCGGCTTCGCGATCGATGTTGTCCCAGGCGATGCTGTCCATGGGCCAGAACGCCGCTTCGGTCGCCGCGAGATGCGTCTCGTAGATCATGGTGCCGTCAGCTTGCGCGCGGTGACGAGCGACTGCAGCCCCACCGCGTCCTTGCGCACGGATATCTCACCGAATCCTGCCGACGCGACCACGTCCGCGATGCCATCGGGACCGCGATACTGCGGACGCAGCTCTGCCAGCTCGCGCATCAGGTAGTCGGCCAGCTTCTGCGGCTGCTGGGCCGACGTCACCAGCAGCCCTCCCGGTCGCAGCGCGCGATGACAGGCGCGGAAGAAGCGAACGGCTTCGTCGTCCGACAGGAAGTCCACCAATCCGGTGGAGACCACGACATCGGAGTGAACGGGATACACCGCCGAGTCGAATGCATCGCCCTGGGTGAACGAAAACATGGCGCGATCGCCCGCGAGCTGGCGCGACAGCTCCAGCGGCTCGGGATCCAGGTCGATGCCGTGGTAGCGCACGAGCGCCGCGGCAGCAGGTGCTTCGCGAGCGAGAATCTCCGCGGCCTCGACCATCTCGCGCGCGATGCCACAGGGCACGGAGACAACATGCACCTGCGCTGCCCCCTCGGCAGCGCGGCGCCGCACCTCGGCGACGATCTCGTCGCGGGAGTGCAGGTACCGGCTGCGCATTGAGCGTGCGGCCGGCAGACGCAGCAACACCGCATCCAGCAGGTAGCCCACACCGAATCGACCCCGGGGGCGGCTGCGGTAGATGTGGTCCGCAAAGCGAAAGCTCCCCGAGTGCAAAATCCCCTCGCGCCCCAGGTAGCTGGTGAGCATCAGGCCATATACGGGGAGCAGGTGCGGCTTTCCCTCGCGGAGGAGCCGGCGTGGAATGGAGGGAGATTCCCTTGTGTAATTAGGAAGCGGCATGTGCCTGCTGTCGCTCGAGTGCGTCGCGGATGATCGACGGCCATGAGCGTTCGTCGAAGCCGTGTTGCGTGAGGAATGCGAGCACCCATCGGTCAACCCCGAAGGCGACGCATCCGCTGTGCGCGGGCTGTCCAGCGAATGCGATGTCGAAGGCTCGGCCGAAATGGTCGTGATGCTTGTTGAAGGAGGCGACGGCGACGCGACGGCCGTCTTCCAGTGAGAGGCGCAGCTCGTGCTTCAGCGCACCCGCGCGCTGTGCCAGTGCGCGTCCCGCGGACTCGCTGGCGAAGAACGGGTCGCTCGCTGGCTCGATGGCGCCGTCGAGCGCCAGCGCGGTAACGAAGCGGTCCACGCGCCGGAGCAGCCGGTGCCGCACACGCTCCACGTCCTGCGCCGTCCCGAGCACCACGACTTCCCGCATCGTGAATTCCGTGGCGCGCTCGAGCGGGCGCGGGTCGGCCTCGACGCGCCGGCAGCGGGCATGCACGCCAAGCACGACCGAGTTCGTGAGGGTGGTGCCCGCGAGCGCCGCATACCGGTGATAGCAGGCTGCCGGGGAATAGGCGAGGTCGCCCGTGGTGCGAAGCAGCAGCTGCGGAAAGCTGGAGACGAAGCCCGCGCGTTCGAGGGTCGCGGCAGGGATCACTGGAGGCGCGGCGACGTCGTCGGCGCCGAGCTCGCGCGCCCAGCGGGCGAACACGTAGTCGAAAATGTGGAACAGGCGCGCGGCAAGCCCGGTGATTCGCACGGTGCCGTCGGGGTCTATCAATTCCCCCCGTCGCCGCAGCTCGACGATCGGCGACGCGAAGCGCGATACATCGGTGTGGTACCGGTACAGCGCGTCCGTTTCATCGCTGGCACTCGCGCTAGCATCCCCGGCAAAGGTCAGCGCTATGGCGCGGACGCTGCGGAACGTGGCCAGGCGCACCTGGCGGTCAGCAACCTTGCGTCCAGTCGTGTCCTCGAGGAAAGCGATCAGCTCCAGCACACGAAGCGAATCGATGAACCCGTCCTCGAAGAGGCGGTCGGTGGCGGTGGCCGGCGTCTTTCCCGCCAGCAACGTGCCGTTCACGAATGCGAGCAGGGCATCTTCCAGCTGCTGGCTTGTCATGCGGCCGCTCCGTCGGAGGCACCGCGTCCCCAGCTGGTCTCGACGCAATGCCGCACCACCTTTCCATAGTAGGTGTTCACATGCGGCGCGACGATGCCCGTATCCGCCAGCGCCGCGTCCGCCCCTGTAGTGTCGAACGTCTTGGGATACGCCATCTGCCAGGCAAATGCCTGCACCGCCTGCGTGGCGCGCTGCAGCACCACATTGCCACTCTCCTCCACCGAACGAGTGAAAAGCGCGTAGGTGTCCACGTCCACCACCGCGGGACGCTCGATGCGGCGCTTGCGCCATGCGGGGCGCGACTGTTCGAAAACACTCACAGTGTCGGCGAGCAGCTCATCGAGCGTGCACGAGCGCTCGGTGCCGGCACTGAGGTGATATGTGCGACCGCCCTCGAAGCCGTGGATGACCAGGTGGTGCAGCGCCCGCGCCGCGAAGTCTACCGGGACCAGGTCGATGCGCGTCGCCAGATCGCCCGGGATCATCGGCGCGAGCCCATGATAGAACAATCGCAGGGCATGATGGATGGCGTTGAAGCCGGTGACCTCGCCGGTCTGCGAATGCCCGATGATCGTGCTGAACCGGTAGAGCGAGACGGGGAGCGTCGTCATCGCGTCGCGCACCACCACTTCCATCTCGTGCTTGGACTGTTCGTAGGTGTTTACCCAGCCGTCCGAGCTCGTGTCGCTTTCGCGAATGATGCCGGTGCGCCTGCCGGCGACGTACACGGTGCTGGCGCAGGCGATGGACGCCACGCGGCGGCAATCGCGCGCGAACGCGAGCACGTTGCGCGTGCCGTGCACGTTGACCGCACGCGCCGTCTCCAGTGGGAGCGTGAAGCTCGTCGCCGCGGCGCAATGCACCAGTTGCGTCACCTGCCCACGCAGCACGGCTGCATCGCTGTCGGCGAGGGCGAACCCTTCGTGGGTGACATCGCCGTGGATGAAGCGTACGCCCGGCTGCGCGATGACACCCGCCGCCGAGGACGGATCGCGGGTGAGGATGAACAGCTCGCCCTGCGCGTCGTCGCGCAACACGCGCACGAGCTCGCGTCCCAGAGCGCCAGTGCCGCCGGTGAGGAGGATGGCCATCAATGCTCCAGGATCATGCAGCTCCAGTTGAGACCGAAGCCGAAGGTGAACAGGAGCAGGCGGTCGCCAGGCTTGAGCAATCCCGCGTCGTCCGCGTCGCGCAGGTTGATGATGTTATCGGCGGCCATGGTGTGTCCCACGCGAGCAATGTTGCCGCTGAACAACTTTGCGACGGGCGCCTTGAGCATCCCCAGCAGGATCTCCCAGCTGCGCAGCGACACGTTGTGCGGGATGATCCACGCGATGTCGTCCATGGTGAGCTGCGCCTTCTGCAGCGTGTCCTGGATGACCGTCACGGCGGTGGGGAAGTAGGCGGCGATCACTTCGGCATCGAGCGCCACCTCGCCGTACATCATTCCCTTGGTCACCTGGTGCACGGCCAGGATGCGGTTGCGTGGCGCATCGCGTCGCAACAGCACCGCGCACGCGCCGTCAGACACGAGGTTGAAGATGATGTCTCTTGGCGCTCCATCCGGCAGCCGGTCTGACGCCACGCACAGCACCGTGTGCACGTCGGGATCTGACGCCAGGGTCATCCGTCCGAGCTGGATGGCGGAGAAGATCGAGGCGCACGCCTGCTGGTTCACGCCGGTCACCACCGCGCTCGTGAGATCCAGCTCCTGCTGCAGGATGGACGCGGGATACCGGAACAGCTCGGGAACCGATCCCAGGTGCAGGAGCGATCCCCTCGGCGGTGGGGCGCATGGCGCGACGCTGCTGGATGCCAGTGCACCGGCGTACAGGACGAGCTGCACATCCGCGGGGTCTGTGTCCGTCTCCTCGAGCACCGCGCGCGACGCGTGGATGGCCATCTCGACGTGCGACTCCTGGGCTACGCGGGCGCGCGCAAAGCCGAAGGTTTCCAGTGGCGCGACGTCTCCGGTCAGCAGCCCTTCCTTGGCGAGCGTGCGAAGGTCCTTCGCGACCGGCGGCAAGTAATAGGCGGCCCCGGCGATTCCAACGGCCGGCGACGGAGCAGGCGTCACCATTGACGGGGGGCGTCGGTGCGACAAAGTTGCTCCTCGGAACCACGAATGGGGGCCTTCGCATGTCGCACGTCGTCAAGTCCGTCACGATCTCCAACGCGCCCGAGCGCATCATCGAGTACATCGCGGACGTGAACAATCACCCCGCGTTCCTCGGTCCCCTCAAGGCGGTGAGCAAGCTCTCGGGAGACCCGAAGAAGGCCGGCACCACGTGGGACTGGACCTTCATGATGGCGGGGGTGGAGTTCACCGGACGCGCGGAGACCGTCGCCTTCGAGCCCGGGAAGCGCTACAGCTTCAAGACCACCAGCGGCATCGAGAGCACCTTCAACTACCGCTGCGAGGGCGGGGGGAAGGGAGGGGGCGTGCAGGTCACCATCGACGTGACCTACGAGGTGCCGAAGACGCTCCTCTCGAAGATGCAGACGTCGGTGGTGGAGAAGCTGAACGAGTCCGAGGGCGCCAGCGCGGTAGAAAACCTGAAGGCGATTCTCGATACGTAGCCGCCGCGCTGCTCCCGCGCGTCCGGGCGTGCGCAGATCATGACTCCGGGTACCGCCTGGCTTCTCGCATTCCTCGCCGTAGTGACCGTCAGCGCGGTCACCATCGCCGTGCGAAAGGAACCGACTCTCGTTCGCGGGGCGACCGTGTTCCGCTTCACCATCCTGTATGTCGCGGTTGCCTGGGGGGTTCTCGCGTGGCGCACCGGCGGCATTCCACCACGCATGCTCGTCGCGGGAATCATCGCGGGCGTCATCAGCCTTGCGATGGCTCCCTGGTGGTTCGTGGTCGGCGGGCCGCGCACCGCGGTGATCGCGCTCATCGAAGTGTGCTTCGGGCGTGTCTGCGCGCAGTTCCGCCGCACGAACGGCGGCTTTGCCATGGCCGTGCCGGGTGGCGACCTGCATGTGAGCGTGTACGCACCGTTCGGCAAGCTCACCGTGTTGTCCTTCCGGCAGAAACCTCCACACCGCAAGGGGGAGCTGTTCCGCACGCTGCTGCGAAAGCAGTACCGCGGGGCGCTGCCCACGGTTCGCATCCGGATGGGGTGAAGCTGGCGCGCGCATCATAACCTGAGATGCGCCGCGATGAGGTCGCGCATCACTTCCGGTGTGCCCGCGGCGATGGTGAGTGCGCGCGCGTCGCGATACCAGCGACTGATCCACTGGTCGCCCATGTAGCCCAACCCTCCGTGCAGCTGCAGGCAGAGCTCCACCGCGCGCTGCGCTTCGCGATAACTGAAGAGCTTCACCATCGCGATCTCGTTCGTGGCCCGCTTGCCCGACACCCACTGCACGTACGCGGCATAATTCAGCTGCCGCGCCGCCGCGAGCGCGGTCGCGCACTCCGCCAGCTGGTGCCGGACTGCCTGGTGCTTGCTCACCACGCGGCCGAACGCCCGGCGTGCTCGCAGGAACTCCGTGGTCTTCTCGATCGCCCGCTGCGCCCACGCAATCGCGCCAATGCCACCAAAGAGTCGCTCACGGTCCAGCGCGGCCAGGATGTATCCGTATCCGCCGCCTCGCTCGCCGACGATCGCTTCGACCGGAACACGGCAGTTGCGTAATGTCACCCGTCCCATCGCGGTGAGCTCGAGGCCGAGTGGTTGCAGGGGCGTGATGCGCACCCCGGCAGAATCCGCGGGCACGATCACCAGGCTCACGTCCTTGTCTGGCGTGTCGTCCTCGACGACGCGCGCGGCGACGATGAGGAAGTCCGCGGCGGCGGCGCTGGTGATGTACGTCTTCTCGCCATTGAGCTGGAGTTGTGCGCGCTTCGCAGTCGCGCGCGTCCGCGTGATCTCCGCCGTGGCCTGCAGCCCAGCGATATCCGATCCCGCATGCGGCTCGGTTACGGCCAGCGCACCAACCATGCGCCCCGCGCGAATACGGTCCAGTCGTTCCTTCTTCTGCGTCGGCGTTCCCCACTCCTCCAGCAGCGGTGCGATGAGGCCCGCCTGCACGAAGACGCCCAGCGCGACCCCCATGGAGTCGCACGCCACCAGCTCCTCCGCGAAGATCGCGGCACGCGGGGCATCGAGATCGAGATAGCCGCGACGCCCGCACGACGCGAGCATTTTGCGTGGATACTTCCCCGCGCGCTCCAGGGCGGGAACGCGCGGAGTGATCTCCTTCGCGACAAACCGGCGTATCTCGGTGCGGAACGCCTGGTTGCCGGCGTCGAAGGGTGCGCTCACCCGCTCGTGGCTGCCTGTTTCGCCTGGCGCACGGCGTCGATGACATCCTGCACCGTGCGCAGGTTGCGCAGGTCGGCAACGGGGAGCTCGATCTGCAGCTCATCCTCGAGCGCCATCACGCACTCGATCTGCTCCAGCGATCCCATCCCCAGCGCTTCCAGCTCCGCGTCGGGACGCACGACGGTTTCGTTGATCATCGCGCTGCGGCTCAGGAGCCGCATGACCGTGGCATCGAGGGTGCTCATGCGGCACCGCCCGACGCGAACTTCGCGTCCGCCATCGTCGCCAGCTCGCTGACGGCAGCCGCGTCCACGGCGCGCCACTTTTTCTCCGCGGCTTCCACGACGCTCTTCGGATGCTGGTCGAGTGCCGCCTCTATCCAGCTCCCCTCCTCGCCATGATCCTCCTCCTCCATCTCTGCCAGGATCTCGGTGAGCGTCTGCTTGATCTGCGGGTGCACGTCGCTGCGCGCCACGTGGGCGCGGTAGGTGGCGAGCACGCGCTTCTCCAGCACTTCGGAGAGGACCAGCACGTCGACGATGGACGACGGCACGCCACCCCGCGCCGAATAGTGCTCCTGCACGGTGGGGACGCGCGGATCGATCGTGCCGTTCAATGCCTCTATCGCGCCGGTCAGCATCGCGGCGTGATGGGCTTCAGTCGCGCAGTGCCGCGTGGCATGTCCGAGCAGCGTGCTGTCGCCCAGCGTACGCGCCAGCCGGCCCATCAGGAGCGCGCCGTGCAGCTCGCTGTTGCGGTAGAAGTTGAGGGTCCAGAGATCGCGTTCGGTCGGCTGCATGCGAGCAGAAGTGTTGGCTGAGACGAGTGTCGACATGGGGTTGGAAGGCGAAGTTTGTGTCGCGTGACAGGCTGCGACAAGTGAGTGATCATCGAAGGCCGGGCCACCAGTTCCAGCGCCCCATCAGGCGCATCGTGACGGGAACGAGCAGCAGGCGAACCACGGTCGCGTCGAAGGCGACGGCGAAGGCCAGGCCAAGGCCGAATTCCCGGCTCGCGGTCAAGCCGAAGAACCCGAATGAGCCGAAGAGGCAAACCATCACCGCCGCCGCGCCGCTGATGACGGCCGCCGTATGGGACAACCCCGCGGCGACGGATGCGGTGGTGTCGCGAGTGCGCAGGTATTCGTGCCGGATCTGGCTGAGGAGAAAGATCTCATAGTCCATCGACAGCCCGAACAGGATGGTGAACAACATCAGCACCACGAACGAATTGAGCCCGCCGGGAGGCGTGATGCCGAGTAGCGATGCGCCGACGCCGTACTGGAACACCACCACGAGAAATCCGTACGCCGCGAATACCGACAGCAGGTTGGCGACGATCGCCTTGATGGGCACGGTGATGGATCGCAGGAACACGAACAGCAACACGAAGGTCACCGCGATCACGGCAAGCATCACCTTGCGCAAGCTGCGGAGCATCTCGGCGTCGAAGTCCGCGAGAATTGCGCTGCCGCCCCCCACCGTCGCGCCCAGTCCACCCATCCCCGTACCGTCTCGCACGGTGTCGCGTAGCGCCAGCGCAACGTCCTGCGCCGCGTGCGACTCCGGTGATTCCCGCAGCACCACCAGCATGATCGCAGTGCGACCATCAGCGGTGACGGTCGAGCGTGCGGCAGTTGCGACGGGTGCGGGCAGGTCGGCGGTGCGTGAGACCGTCGGCGAGGCAGGACCCAGCGCTTCCAGCACGCGCGGAAAGCCGAGCACCTGTGCGACGCGGGGGTCGGCGCGTAGCGCCGCGCTTCGGCTGAGGATCGCCCGTTGCGCGTCGGCCTGCCAGACGCCGTGCTCGCGCTCCGACTCCAGCAGCACCACCGTCGGCGCCGACCACCCGGGTTCATACTGACGCTCCAGGATCTCGAAGCCAAGACGCGACTCCGTCTGCGCGGGAAGGTCGCGTGCGCCAAAGCTCCACGATCGCGATTCCAGCGCAGGCCAGGCGCACAGCGCCGAGATCGCGAGACCAACCGCGAGGAACAGGCGGGGGCGGCGCATCACCGCCATGGACCAGCGGCTCCACGCACTGTCCATCCTGGATGGTTCCGCGGCGCCGGAGTGCCGGCGAACCAGTCGCGCGCCGGCGAAATGCATCAGCGCCGGCAGCAGCGTGAGTGTCGCGAGCAGCGCGACGCAGACGACTGCGATGCCGCCGAGCGCGAGGCTGTGCACGAACCGCGCATTCACGAGGAACAGCGACGCGAACCCGCCGATGACAGCGAGTCCCGACGCGAGCACCGCCGGCCCCGCCCGCGAGAGTGCACCGACGATGGCGGCATCCGCGTCGCTGGCGTGCGCGCGCTCGTCGCGATGATGCATGAGGACGAACAGCGCGTAGTCGGTACCTGCGCCCAGCCCGATCATGGTGATCACGTTCTGTGCGAGCACGGTCGCGGGGATGACGCCGTGCATCAGGTACAGCACCGCACTGCTCACCAGCACCGCGGTCACGGCGACGGCGATCGCCGCCCCCGTCGCGGCCAGCGTGCGGAACACCAGGAAGAGCACGATGAGGGTGAGGGGAATCCCGACCATCTCCGCGCGCAGCAGGTCCGCCGCCGACTGGCGGTTGAGGTCGAAGAACATCGCCGACATGCCGGTGACGTACGTGCGCATCCCCGGCGCAGCGCCGTCCAGGATTCCACGCAGCCTCGAGGTGGCTGCTTCGGCGTCGCCGAGCGTGGTGACGGCGGGCTGCACGAGTAGCAGCGCGGACTTTCCGTCGCGGCCAAGGAGCTCTGTCGTTCCACTGTTCCAGAAGTGCATCACGCCGCGCACCGACGAATCGGCGGCCAGCCTGGTTTCGAGTGCGGCAACCGCGGACTGGAATCGCGGATCCCTGGTGCTCAGTGAGTCACTCGCTACGACCACCGGAACCAGGTGCGCGGCTCCCGTGCCGAAGCGCTCGTCCATTCGCTCCATCACGGCGCGCGAGTCGCTGCCGCGAATGGCTTCGCTCCCGCCCTGGGCGACGCCAGTGAGCAGCAGCGCGCCGGGCACCGCGGCTGCCAGCGCCAATGCCCACGCCACCACGACGGCGCGTGGATGGCGCACCACAAAGCGGGCGATGGACTGCGCCATCATCTCGCGGACGGGCTAACTTCGTGAGCATCCATCGCGACCCGGGGACCATGGACGGATTCGCCGAATACGAGCAATACGACGGCCTCGGCCTCGCGGAGCTGATCCGCACGCGGAAGGTGAGCGCCCGCGAAGTGACGGAGGCTGCGATCGCGCGAATCGAACGGCGCAATCCGTCGCTCAACGCCGTCGTGAACAAGATGTACGATCGCGCCCGCGCGAGCATCGCGTCTGCTGCTCCACAGGGGCCGTTCGGCGGCGTCCCATTCCTGTTGAAGGACCTGCTGGCGATGTACGAAGGCGTTCCCACCAGCGCGGGCAACCGGTTGCTCCGCGACATTCCCGCGCGCCAGGACAGCGAGATCGTGCGTCGGTATCGCAACGCCGGCCTCGTGATCCTCGGCAAGACGAACACGCCCGAGTTCGGGTTGGTACCGTATACCGAATCCGAGGCGCTCGGCGTTGCCCGCAATCCCTGGGACCATGAACGAACCCCCGGAGGCTCCAGCGGCGGATCGGCCGCTGCTGTCGCATCGCGGATGGTGCCGATCGCCGGAGGTGGCGATGGCGGCGGATCCATTCGCATCCCGGCCAGCTGCTGTGGCGTGTTCGGATTCAAGCCATCGCGCGGGAGCACTCCTACCGGACCGACATTCGGTGAGTTCTGGCGTGGCTTCGTGGTCGAGCACGTGCTCGCCCGTTCGGTGCGCGACAGCGCGGCGATGCTCGACGCCATCGGTGGATCCGATCCCGGCGCCCCATACGCCGCGCCACGGCGAGAGCGTCCGCTGCTGCAGGAAGTCGGCGCTGATGTCGGTCGTCTGCGGATCGCGTACAGCGCGAAGCCGCTGCTCGGCAATCACGTACACGACGACTGTCGTCGCGCGCTGGACGACGCCGTGAAGCTGCTGGTGGAGCTGGGGCACGACGTGACGGAAGCCGCGCCCGAATTCGACGGCGATGCATTCGCTGTGGCATTCGTGACGGTTGTCGCTGCCGAGGCCCGGGCGGACATCGAGATGACCGCTGCGCTCGCTGGGCGCAAGCCGCGGATGGCGGACTTCGAGGCGGCAACCTGGGGACTGGGACTGGTGGGGAAGGCGACGAGCGCAAGCGCGTACGCCAGCGCCGTGCGGTCGATGCAGATGACGGCGCGTACCGTCGGCCGCTTCCTCGAGCGCTACGACGTGGTGCTGACGCCCACCCTGGCCGATCCCCCTCCAGTGATTGGTGAGCTGCAGCCGAGCAGGGGAGAGATCGCGCTGATGAAGACCATCTCGCGGTTGCACGCGGGCTGGCTCCTGGGCGCGCTCGATGTGGTGAAGCCGCTGGCGGAGAAGACGCTCGCGTTCATTCCATATACGCCGGTGTTCAACGTGACCGGCCAGCCGGCGATGTCCGTACCACTGTACTGGAATGACGCGGGTCTGCCGATCGGTGTGCACTTTGCCGCTCGGCTGGGCGCGGACGACCTGCTGTTCCGGCTGGCGGCCCAGCTGGAACGCGCGCGTCCGTGGTTCGATCGCGCGCCGCCGGGGTGAATTGCGTGAGGGCATGACGTAAGCTGCCGGAGCGCCCACGCCGTGCCTATACGCAGGTTACGTATGCCGATACGTAGATGTGTGATCCGCCGTGGCGCTGATCCGCTGTTTCCGAGTGATCCGAGGACCCTTCAGTCGTTTCAGAGTCACAAGCGCCTGGCTGAACCTGAAGAGCAATCCAACGCAGAGACGCTGAGACGCAGAGGAAAACAAAAGCGAGCGTGCGCTTATTGGTCCGAGGATGGGTTCACCTCATTGTTCTCTGCGCCTCTGCGTACTCTGCGTTTACAATGCAGTTTCCGTCAGCCTGATCCGCTGTTTCCGAGTGATCCGAGAACCTTTGAGTGCTTTCATTGTCACAAACGCCTGTGGCTGAACCTGAAAAGCAATCCAACGCGGAGACGCTGAGACGCAGAGGGAAACAAAAAGAGCGAGCGTGCGCTTATTGGTCCGAGGATGGGTTCACCTCATTGTTCTCTGCGCCTCTGCGTGCTCTGCGTTTACAATGCAGTTTCCGTCAGCCTGATCCGCTGTTTCCGAGTGATCCGAGAACACCTTGAGCACCTTCTTCACACAAGCGTCTGCCACTGGGCTGAAAAGCAATCAAACGCAGAGACGCAGAGACGCAGAGACGCAGAGACGCAGAGGAGGACGGATGATTGAACTTCAGATGATACGGACTGTGGTCGGGCTCCTGGCCCTTCTGACGGTTTCGCCGGCCGGCGCGTCGGCACAGGTCACGGCGATCGTTGGCGGCACAATCGTCGACGGCACGGGGCGACCGTCAATTCCGAACGGCGTCGTGATCGTGACCGGCGAACGGCTCACCTGCGTTGGCACCACGGCCCAGTGCCAGGTGCCGACTGGCGCGACGCGCATCGATGCCACCGGAAAGTTCATCACTCCGGGGCTCGTGGATGCGCACGTGCACTTCAGCCAGACGGGCTGGGTGGACGGACGCCCCGACGGACTCTCCGCGCCGAATCTCTATCCCTATCCCGAGACGGCACGCGCGCTGCGGGCAAACCCCGCGCGCTGGTACCGCTCATACCTCTGCAGTGGGATCACCGCGGTCTACGACGTCGGCGGTCATCCGTGGACCACGCAGCTGCCACAACAGGCTGAGCGCGACCTGAACGCGCCGCACGTCCGTACGGCGGGGCCGCTCATCACCCACGCAGGTCGTTCGGCGCTGGATGTCGACGACACGATCTACACCTTTCTGCCGATGGGGACGTCGGCGGAGGTACAGTCGAGCGTCGCGAAGCTGAAGGGAATGGGCGCGTCCGCGGTGAAGGTGTGGTACCTGGCGCCGCAGCCTGCACGACGCGAGGAGCTCGACGCGCGGATGATGGAAGTGGGCGCGGCGGCGAAAGCGGCCGGGCTGGATCTCATCGTCCACGCGACCGGACTGCGCGAGGCAAAGGTGGCGCTGAAGGCAGGCGCGGTGATGCTGGTACACAGTGTCGAGAACCAGTTCGTCGACCAGGAGTTCCTCGACCTGCTCCTGCAAAACCGCGCGACCTATGCGCCCACACTCGTCGTGGGACGGAACGCGACGCGTGCCAGCGTATCCATTGCGCTGGGTCAGCCGGTGCAGATCGATGATCCCAACGGTTGCGTCGACTCGGCGACGGTGGCAAAGGTCGCGAACGTCGAACCGCTGCGTGCGCTCATGCCCGAACAGCTGCGTCGGGTAGACGTCGCGATGCGTCGGCTGGAGAACGTCGGCGCGCGGGGCGCGGTGATGGCGGAGAATCTCCGGCGGGTGAAGGCGGCGGGTGGCACCATCGCGGTCGCGACGGATGCGGGCAACCCGCTCACCCTGCACGGCCCTTCCATATATCAGGAGATGGAAGCGATGCAGTTGGCGGGATTGTCACCCGCGGAGATCGTCGTCATGGCAACGCGGAATGGTGCGCAGGCGATGGGACGGCTGCGGGATTTCGGCACCCTCGAGGCGGGGAAGCTCGCCGACCTCCTCATCCTGTCCGAGGATCCAAACGCCAGTGCCAGGGCATTTCGTTCGCGGACGCACGTCATGCGTGCTGGCAGGCTATTTCGCTAACCTCATCGCAAAGTACTTGCCGTCCGTGTCAAGCGGCTCTCGGCCCTCGGCACCGGCAAGACGTATCTTTGCCGCATGCCATCTGCGCCTGATCTGACGCGCGGGATTCGGGCCATGCGGGACCGCAACTGGGCACTGGCACACCAGGCCTTCGCGGAGGCGGACCGGGTCGCGCAGCTCCCTGTCGAAGACCTCGAGCGCATGGCGTCCGTCGCGTATCTCGTGGGCGAGGATGATCAGCACGGGGCGCTGCTGGAACGCGCGCACGCGGCGCATCGCGAGCGGGGGAACGATGTCGCGGCGGCGCGCTGCGCATTCTGGATTGCGCTCATGCAGCTGTTCCGAGGGGAAGCCGGGCACGCCGCGGGATGGCTGGCGCGCGCGCAGCGCCTGCTCGGTGAGCGCGACTGCGTGGAGCAGGGATACCTCATGCTCCCAGCCGCCGAGCGACAGCTGCGGCAGGACCAGGCAAGGGCTGCCATCACCACCGCGACGCGAGCCGCCGCCATCGGTGACCGATTCGGCGACCGTGACCTCGTCGCGCTCGCGCAGCACCTGCACGGTCGCGCCCTGCTGCACCAGGGCCGGATGGAACGGGGACTCACACAGCTGGACGAAGTCATGGTGGCGGTGACGACCGGCGAGCTGTCTCCAATCGTGACCGGGCTCCTGTACTGCAGCGTGATCGACGCGTGTCAGCGTGCCTGGGCCCTGGACCGTTCGGGGGAGTGGACCAGCGCGCTGGCGCAGTGGTGTGATGCGCAGCCCGGGCTGGTGGCGTTCACGTCCGCGTGCCTGGTGCGGCGCAGCGAGATCCTGCAACTACGGGGCGCGTGGCCCGAGGCGCTGCGCGAAGCCCAACGCGCCTGTGAACGCGTTGCTCACCTCGCGGAGCGGCGCCCGCCAGCGGCAGCGCTGTACCAGCAGGCGGAAGTGCACCGGCTGCGGGGAAACTTCGACGAAGCCGAAGCGATCTATGGCAACGCCAGCGCGGGAGGATGGGATCCGCAACCGGGGCTGGCGCTGATGCGACTCGCGCAGGGGCGCACCGACGCAGCGGTACAGGCCATCACCCGCGCACTGGCGGCGGCGGCCGGGCCGGCAGAACGCAGCCGCCTGCTGCCAGCCCAGGTGGAGATCCTGCTGGCTGCGGGCGACATTCCGGCATCGCGGCAGGCCGTGAAAGAACTTGAAGAGATCGCGTCCGCGTTCGGCGCGCCTGCGCTCGATACGCTGGCGACGCACCTGCGTGGCCAGGTGCAGCTCGCGGAGGGGCGCGCCATTACGGCCGTGGCTTCGCTGCGCCGCGCGTGGCAGGCATGGGACGCGCTCGGGGCATGCTGGCTCGCCGCGCGCGCACGAACACTCATCGGCCAGGCCTGTACCGCGCTTGGCGACCATGATGGCGCGGCGCTGGAGTTCCGCGCAGCGCGCGAGATGTTCGAGCGGCTCGGCGCCGCGCCGGACATCGAGCGTCTCGATGCCCTCACGCGCGAGCAGGACACCGGTGCCGGACACCCGCTGTCGGCGCGCGAGCTCGAGGTCATCCGGCTGCTCGCGTCGGGAAAAACCAACCGCGCGATCGCGAGCCAGCTCGCCATCAGCGACAGGACCGTGGCCCGGCATGTCAGCAACATCTTCACCAAGCTCGGGATCTCGACTCGCGCGGCTGCCGCCGCCTGGGCGTGGCAGCACGGCCTCACCTGACACTGGGCAGAATCACCCATCGGGCGCCTATGTAGCCCTGCATGATTCGACGGATGCCCGCCCGCTCGCCGGACCGTATGCTGCCTTCGCCAACATGAAGCGGAGGAAGCGTGAAGACACAACTACGGTGCGGCATCGTCAGCGCGACGGTGTGCGCGGCACTGGCGCAGGCGCAGGAGCGTCCGCCGATCATCGACATGCACATGCACACCCACCATCCCGCCTTCATTCCCGCGGGGATGCCGTCGATCTGCCGGCCGGCGCCGTGCACGGGGAGAGGCAAGGCTACGGCACTCGAGCAGGAGTCGCTGCGCGGCACGATCGAACAGATGCAGCGCTACAACATTGTGAAGGGAATGCTGAGCGCGCCCGATCTCGCGGAGCTGGAGCGCTGGTCTGCCGCGGCGCCCGGCAAGTTCACCCACGGCCTGTTCATGATGGTGCCTGGCGAGCCTGCGGCGGAGGCAATGAAGCGCGAAGTGCGCGCCGGCCGCGTCGGCTTCATCGGCGAGGTCGCTACGCAACTGAGCGGTGTGGCGCCGAACGATCCGCGACTCGCGCCCTACTTCGCCATGGCCGAGGAACTGGACGTCCCGCTGCTGGTGCATACTGAGGGAATCGGCCCCGAACTGCCGGGCTTCCGCTCGGCCGCGGGAAACCCCCTGCTCCTCGAGCCGGTGCTGGTGCGTCATCCGAAGCTGCGGATCTACGTGGAGAACACCGGCTATCCGTTCCTCGGCGAGATGATCGCGATCATGACGCAGTACCCCAACATCTATGGAGATCTCTCGACGATCACGTGGGTGCTACCACGTCCGGCGTTCTACCGGTACCTGAAAGAGCTGATCGACGCCGGGCTGGGGAAACGGCTGATGTTTGGCTCGGACCAGATGCGCTGGCCGGAGGCCATCGGGTGGGCGGTGCAGGCCATCCAGGAGGCCCCGTTCCTCACGGAGGAGCAGAAGCGCGACATCTTCTACAACAACGCGGTGCGATTCCTGGGACGGGATGCGCCGCGTGCCAGCCGGTGACAGCGACGGCCCTGCTTACTGGTACCCGAGCCGCCGCCTCGCCGCGAGAAATCCCTGGTGCTGGTGGAGTTCCTGGAACAGCGGGGCCGTGAGCGTCACGAGCTGCACGCCGGGAGCCGTAATGAACGAGCGCGCGTCCACAGCTTCCTGAACACGCCGAGCGGCGGCATCCACGTTCTTGTCGCCGAGGTCGAGCAGCGCGAGGTCCACGGGGCCGGCGAGCCCGCGGCGCTCCCGGTTGGTCACGGCAGCGCGAAGGCGAGTCGCCTCGGCGGTGTTGCCTGCCCGGACGAGCAGGTACGCGAGCAGCGACACCGACGATGAATCGCGCGACGTGACGGCTGACCGCGCGGCGGCGATGGCTTCGTTCGACCGTCCCATTTGTGCATGACACAGCGCGCGCGTCTCCGCGGCCCGCGCGAGCGGGGGAGTGGTGCGTGCGGAATCGAGACGTGCCAAGGCCTGGTCGCATCGATTCATGAACTGCAACACGCGCGCGACGTCGGCGTGCGCGTATGGCGACCGCGGGTCGCGCTCGAGCGCCTGCTCCACGAGGGCGAGCGCCTCGTCGTTCCGGTTCGTGAACAGGTACACGTCCACGAGCGACTCGCGCGTGGCACGCGATGGATACAGCGCGAGGGCACGCTGCAATTCGGTCTCCGCGCCCGCCATGTCGAAGCGCGCGCTGCGAACGACGCCGAGTGCCGCGTGCGATTCGGCCAGTGAATCGTCGATGGCGACGGCGCGCTGCGCGGCCTGTTCGGCAAGGCTCAGCTGCCGGTCGCGCCCCGCCGCAGGGATCGTCGCGAGGCTCCGCACATACATGTGAGCGAGGCCCGCCCACGCGCGCGCGTAGCTGGAGTCGAGCGCGATTGCCTGCTGGTAGAGGTCGAGCGCCTGGCGTGCGGCGCCGTCTGAAGCGTCCAGCGCGCGATTGTTGCCGCGCAGCACCAGCTGGTACGCGGCGGCGTTCTGCGTCTCGCGTCGCCGGGAGCGCGCCGGCGGCCGCTCGAGGATCTGTCGCGCGACAGTCTCCACGACGTCGTCGTGCAGCACCATGAGATCCGCCGGCTTCGGCGCATAGTCCTGCTCCCAGCGCGTCGTGCCGTCCGCCGCCACGAGCTGGAAGCGGAAGCGCGCGGTGTCGTTCTTCTGCATTGCGCCGCGGAGCACGTGCGCGACTCCCAGCGTTTCGGCGATGCTGCGGGCGTCGTACGGAGGGGTGCGGTACGCGAACATGTCACCCGACGTCACGAGCAGTCCGGCGTTGCTGAGCATGCGACGCAGATGCTCGGTCATTCCCGCGGCGAGCGCGGGGCCGGCGGGATCGCGGCCACTGACCTCGATGGGGAGCACGGCGATGGCACGCGGCCGGTCGCGGGCGTCCACGATCCCGCTCGCGATGGACCGCGCCCGGGCGCTGGCGTCGCCGGCAATGTCCCGTGCCCTGGCCCCAGCGTCGCCGGCGATGTCCCGCGCCCTGGCACCGGCGTCCACGATGCGTCCACGTGCCACGAATGCGCCGACGCCGATGAGAGTGAGCACGAGGACGGTGACGACGAGTCGCGCGGAGGGGAGGGGCATCGGCCGACGCCGGCGAACCGTGCTTGCGCGCGCAGGCTCGGCAGCACTCGGCGATGGGTCCGGTGCGACCGCGGACGGTTCGATGAATTCCACAGGCTCGTCGTGCCGAGCGAAGTCGCCCGCGGGTGTGGTGGTTTCCCGGGCGGCCAGTAATTCGGGCGCCGGCGCGTGAGGCTCGATATGCGGCGGGGGATCGCCGAATTCCGCCGGGAACTCCACCGCGGGAGGCGCTGTCACTTCTGGCGGGACTCGCGCAGGCGGCTCCGCGCGCTCGGGCGGTGCATACACCAGCGAGAGATCCTCGGCTGGCGGGGCGATGTGCCGCGGCGGCGCTGTGGGTTCGCGATCGGGGTTCGACGTCAGCGTCGGCTCAGCAAGAACGAAATCCGCCGTCGGTTCCACGACGGGCGGCGGTTCCTGCTCGGCGTGGACCACCTCGAACTGCGGCTCCGCGCGGAGCGGCTCTGTCGTCGGTTCCTCGGCTGGTGACGCTTCCTGGGGCGGTGGCTCTTCCGCGTCGGGAGGCTGCTCGGCGGGCGGTTCCTCTATCGGAATGACTTTCGGAGATTCCGGCGGAGCGGGGGGCGCCTCCGGCGGCGGCTCCTCGACGACATGCTCGACCTTTGGCGGCGTCTTCGATCGCTTCGAGCGCTTGCGCCTCGCCTCGGCCCGTGACGTCGGCGCTTCGCGAACAGCTTCGTGCGTCGGTTCTTCGATCTCGGGCAGGATCTCCTTCGCGGTGCGCGATCTTGCGCCGAGCGACTTGCGCGCGGCGGCGAGACGGTCGCGCTCGTTCGCGGCCCAGCCCTGGAACTCGAGGGCGTCTTCGAGGGCGAAGCCGTCGAGGAGCGGGCCGGCGTACAGGTCCAGCGCGTCGTCGGTGCGCCCCTCGTCGACCGCTGCCTGGAAGTCGAGCGCGTCCACCGTGACGCGCGAGCCGAGGCGCATCTCCTTCGCGCTGGAGAAGATCGCGTCGTCGCCGAGCGCCTTGTTGATGGCGAAGAGGGCCTGGTTGAGGAGCTGGGTGGCCTCTTTCTGTTCGTGCCCGGGCCAGAGGTACGACGTCAGTTCCGCGCGAGACACCGTGCGCTTGGGATGCAGCGCAAGCAGGGCGAGGAGCGCGATGCGGTGCGGCTCGGCGGCGGCGCCGGTGACACGAGTGCCGTCCGCGTCAGTGATGACGGGAGCGCCGAGGAGCCGGAGCCGCGTTGTGGAGGAATTCACTGCAGTAATAATGTCATGTTCACGCACGTCCGGCCATTGCGTGGACTGCGGTTACCCGTCAGGGCAAGGCGTGAAGGTCCTGGATTCCTCGCATCGCGCTCGTGTCGCGGTTGCGCGAGGTCGTGTGCACTGCACGTCGCACCATATGACCAGTCGCCGTACACCAGTGGACCAGTTGCATTTGCAGCAAGTGACCTATGCGTGACACCAGATGACCAGTCGAGTTGCACCTCATGACCGGTCGCGTCGCACCCCATGACCAATCGCGTCGCACCCCATGACCAGTCGCGTGACAGCCGATGACCGATCGCTTCGCGCCTCGTGACCAGTCGTGTGACAGCACATGACCAATGGCTTCGCAGTTCGTGGCGTCACTACTCGCACCTGTGGACCACTCGCGTTGCAGTACATGACCAGCCGCCTCGCACTGGCGTACCTCCCGCGTGCCTGTGTCGTCGAAAGGCCTCGCAGCACTGTACCAGTCACGTCGGAGCACCTGACCTGCCTGGTGCCACCTGTGCACCAGCCGCATCGCACCGTATGAACAGCACGTGGCAGCACCGGACCAGTCGCGTTGCAGGGGTGAGCCAGCCGCGTGACACCGCGTGACCTCTCGTGTCTCAGCGTTAACCCAGCCGGTCGCGGGTCCAGGCGTTCAGGCGAGCGGCAGGCGCTGTAAAGCATCGTTTCTCCCGCACTTTTGGGTTCGTTAGCAATACCGAAGATTCTCCACTTCCCTTCCCTGCCGGTGGGGGGAGGCGACCAGGCGCGTCCAGGCGCCGAAGCAGGCGAAGTGATCGTGAGGAAACGCGCTTCCCACGCTCACGCGGCTGCAATCGCTCCTCGATCGAGGTGAGGAGCAGCGCTCCCCCGCAGTCGGCGCTGTCCCAAGCAGCGCGCGGGCAGGCTTCACCGTTCACGGAATCAAGGAATCCAGGAATGCGCGAATACGAGAATCAAAAGCGCCTGAATTCCGGCATTCTCCCATTCAGGGATTCCGCAGTCCGCACTCCGGCTGTGGAGCGTACGCGCAGCTCAGCGTTCAGGATGCGGTCTGCATGCACGTCAGCCACGCCGGCTGGCCCGGTCAGCTGAGGTTCTCGAAGTCCTGGACGGTGCCAAAAAAGTAGGGTTGACACCAAAAATAGAGCTGCATATAATATTACTATGCAGCCACCAAGCCGCTTCGACCTGTTGCCTCTCCGGCAGCGCAAGTTCGCCCGCACCAAGCTTGGCCTCCTGGATGCGCTGGTGACCGCCATCCGGAAGCGCCCGCTGGAGAATGTCACCGTCAAGGAGCTGTGCGAGACGGTGGCGATCTCCGAAGCGAGCTTCTTCAACTACTTCCCGCGCAAGACGGATGTGCTCACGTACTACGTCCAGCTCTGGTCGATCGAGATGGCGTGGTATGGCCGGGAGTTCGCCGAGGCGAGGGGAGGGCTGGGGGCCATCGAGGAAATCTTCGCCATGACCGCGCGACGCGTGGCCGAGAACCCGGCGCCGATGGGCGAGATCGTCGCCCAGCAGGCCCGCATGACGCAGCCCGTGGACTTCGCCGCGATCAGTGTCGCCGAGCGCCTGCTGGCATTCCCCGACCTCGATGGCATCGAGGACGTGGACGGCCAGGGGCTGGAGTCACTGCTGCCCCCGCTCATCGAGCGCGCCGTCAGGGCGGGGGAGCTGCCCCGCAGGACGGATCGTGATGCGGTGCTCGTCGCACTCGCCACGATCTTCCTTGGCCTTCCCGTCGTGCTGCGCAGGTCGCCCCCGGCGGCGCTCGAGTCCGCGTACCTGTCCCAGCTTCGCCTGCTGTGGGCCGGGCTTCGCTCCTCCGGGACCTGACATGACTGACGCGGCTTCAGCACTCCCGAAACCCGATGCTGGCCAGGTGCTCGTGCGCGTGCATGCCTCCTCGATCAATCCGATCGACCTCCAGCTCGCGTCGCGCGCCATCGCGCGCGGCGTACCGCAGCGCCCTTCCGCGACCCTGGGGTTCGACCTGGCCGGGGTGGTCTTCAGCACGGGCGCACGCGTCACCCGGTTCGCCATCGGGGACCGCGTCTACGGGCGCATCGATGCGAAGACCGGTGGCGCGCATGCGCGGCATGCGCTGGTGTCGGCGGAGGTGATCGATCATGTCCCCCCGACGCTTTCGTTCGCCGAGGCAGCGGCGCTGCCGCTGACGGCGATGACCGCGCTCCAGGGGATGCGCCTGCTGGCCGTGCGGCCCGGCGACCACGTGCTGGTGAACGGCGCGGCCGGTGGTGTGGGCGTGGCCGCCGTGCAGGTAGCGCGCGCCATGGGCGGGGAGGTCACCGCCGTCGCGCGGATGACCGCGGCGGAGCGCCTGCGGCAGGTCGGTGCCAGCGCCGTCGTGGACAGGGCAATGATGGACGAGTTGGCCCGTATGGGTCCCTTCGACGCCGTGTTCGATGCCACCGCCCGTCCATGGGACAACCTGCGTCCGCTCATCGGACCGCGTGGTCGCTTCGCCAGCACCGGGATCAGCGCGAGCCTGGCGATCCACGCCACCCTCGGCAGGCTCTGGTCGCGGCAGCGTGCCCATTTCATCGTGAGCCGCGCGGACGGCGCGCTGATGTCATCGGTATCGGCGATGGTGTCGCGGGGCGAGCTGATGCCCGTGATCGACAGGGTCTTTCCACTCGAGCGGATCGGCGATGCCTTCCGTCACCTCGCCGCAGGCGGCGTGACCGGGAAGGTGATCGTCACCATGGATTCCGGAAACTGAGATGACACTCCCCTTCAGACACATCGTTCTCATGACCACAACCCTGGCAGCCGTCGCGGGATGCAGCGACGCCGTCGAGCCGACGACTGTGGAACACGCGGCGCACTCCGCGCCGGGCATCCAGTACCTGGTGCTCGATTCCTCGCATGTGCTCTTCGAGTTCAATGGCGGCTGGGCGGACATCGCGAACCGTCGCCGGATGGATTCGGCCACGACGATGATGGCGTATTCGATGAGCAAGACCATCACCGCGGCGGCCGTGCTCCAGCTGGTGGAGGCAGGGCAGCTGGATCTCGACGCCCCGGTGAGCCGATACCTGCCGTCGCAGCCGTACGGAAGCGCCATCACCATCCGGCAGGTGATCGCCCACACCGCGGGAATTCCGAATCCCATCCCGCTCAAGTGGGTGCACCTCGCGTCGTCGCACGCGTCGTTCGACGCGGACGCCGCCCTTGCGTCCGTGCTCCAGGCGCATGGGAAGACGACGTCGGAGCCAGGCCGGAAGTACGCATACGCCAACATCGGTTACTGGCTGCTGGAACGGGTGGTCGAGCGCGTCACGGGAGAACCCTTCACCGCGTACGTCACGCGCCGCGTGCTGCAGCCCATCGCGGCGACGCAGGCGGAGCTCGGCTACGCCATTCCGGATCCCGCGCGACATGCGCGCGGATACCTCGAGAAGTACTCGATCCCCAACCTGCTGAAGGGGTTCCTCATCGACGACGCCTTCATCGGTGACTACGAGGACGGATGGCTCCGGATCGAGAGCCATTTCCTGAACAGCCCCGGCATGGGTGGGCTCGTGGGCACCAGTCGTGGCTTCGGCAAGTTCCTCCAGGACCAGCTGCGTGGGCACAGCGTCATCCTTGGCGACGCTGGCCGGCGATTGTTCTTCGAACAGCAACGCACCGCGAGTGGAACACCCATCGACATGACCCTCGGCTGGCACATTGGGTCGCTGGACGGCGCGCGGTACTTCTATAAGGAAGGGGGCGGGGGTGGGTTCCACTCCATGATGCGCCTGTATCCTGACGCCGGCATCGCGAGCGTCATGATCGTGAACGCGACCACGATGAACGTGGGGAAGGCGCAGGACGAAGCCGACCGCGAGGTACTCGGGCTTCGAGGTTGACATCGATGCCGGCGGCTCGAGTCGTCGAGGATGCACAAACCCCGCGGATCATCACAGGACCCCCGCGAGCACAGCGACAGCGGCAACCGCGCCGACCCAGAAGACGAACGACCAGCGCATGAGGTCTGCCTTCGCTTCGCCAACGCGCCGGTCCACCTGGTGAAGGCGTTCACTCAGCTTGTCGTCGAGCGTGGCGATCCGCTCACTGAGCTTGTCGTCGAGCGCCGCAATGCGCTGGTTCCACTTGTCATCCAGCGCCGTGATGCGCTGGTTCCACTTGTCATCCAGTGCCGTGATGCGCTGGGCCCACTTGTCATCCAGCGCCTTGAGCTCCGTCTGGAAATCGGCCCTGACCCCGGCGCGCAGCCCCTCGAACCCCGTCTCCTGCCAGATCACGAAGTCCTCGCTGGCGGGGGTGCCGAGCGCCGCCCGGACGCTGCGCGGGAGCGGTGAACGGTCAGCCATGTGGCATGGGAAGAATGATCCGCCAATCTGGCGAAGTCACCTCCTGGGACCGACATCGTTTGGCCGCCGAGCGTTCCGGAAAATTGCATGGAAGAACCATACGCTCGGCCGCCGCGCCGAGTCCATAGCCGGCCCTGGATGGAGCGGATGACGAGACCGAGCAGCAGTCGCGCGGGAGCATCGAGGGTGAGGAGCGGTGCTCCCCACCTCACGAGAAATCGGAATCCTTCTCGTCGGATTCACCCTCCTTCTCCCGCAACTTCTCGAAGCGACGCATCGCCTCGCGCGTCTGCGGCGTGCTCTCGCCGATGTGATACACATGCAGCGACAGCACCCGGTGCCGCGATCCGAACACATCGCGGAACTCGATCCAGCGCAGCGCCGGGCAGTGCTCGAGCTGACGCTCGATCATGAGCGCCGTCTCAAACGTCACGACATAGCCGTTGCAGTACGCCTCCACGATGAAGTACTCGTCGAGGCGACGGGATTCCGGAGGATGATCCACCAGGTGCTTCACACGGTTGATCATCGTTCTGTTGATGGTTGAGGTGTAAACGCAAAACGCCCCACCGCGTCGGGTGGGGCGTCGATTCAGGGGCAGGTTCGCTAACCGCGAACCCGTCCGATTCGACACCTCGCCACGCCGACGCGCGCGTCCAAGCTCCCGTCAGACGGAAACAGATCCGCCTGCCGGAACGACGCTCGAATTGTCGTATGACTGCGTGGCATATGAAGCTCCTTGATGACGCGTGTCATCGTTGGGGCGCGCATTCTATGTCTTCCAGTTTCTGAAGTCAAGCATTGCCGCTCAGCAGAAGGAGGCGCCAGCCGCCGCGCCGATTGCCGCGCCCAGCGGAATGGTGAACACGACGTCGCCCGACTTGGAGGGCGCCATTGCGCCCGCCAGTGCTCCGGCGGTGGACAGCGGAAGCGCAAGCAGCAGGCGCTTCGTAAATCCGCATGTCGAGCCTCGCGCGGGCAGGGCCGCCAGGATGGAGCTGCCTGCAAGCACCCCGATGACAGCGGCGCCGGATGTGCCGCAGCTGACGTCGGCAGCGCATCCCATGATCGACCAGGTCGCCGCGGCGCCGTACAGGCCAATCACCGCTCCGATGCCGGCGGAGACCAGGCGAATAGGGAGCTCTCCGCGCGACGAATCCGCGGAGGATAGCCGCGGGTTCAACGCCGCGCGCTCACCCTCGACAGGCCGCGCAGCGATCGATGACAACTGCTGCGCTTCCGCCGGGGAACCGTTCGTGGCGAGCAGGAAGACTAATGCGAGCAGCAAGCGCTTCATGTGGGTCCTCCGATCATGTCAGCAAAGACGCTTGATGAGGCTATCGCGCCTCTGTCGGTCTGTAATGCTCATTTCGACGAGTCCTTCACGCATCCCTGGCGGGTCAGGAGCTGGCGTCACATTCATATAAGCAATTCGTTCCAGCTCGCGTGCCCGCAGTGCCGTGGTGCAGCTTTGCGCTTCCTCGGCAGCTCGAAACAGAGCGGACGCGAATGGCATGGCAATCATCATGCGCAGTGGAGCGACGGTGCCTCGCGCGCTGCCTCTCAGTGGTACAGAATCAAGCGCTGCGAGTGCGAGCCAGTACGACAGCGTGTCTCCCCGCTGGCGGAGAGCGGCCGCTTTGCGGAACAAGCGATCGGCGTCTCCCGTGGTGTCAGCAGCAGCCGGGACGAACGGTGTCTCGGAATTGCAAGGTGCATCTTCAACCGAGCGCACCTCGAGGAGCCGGTTGACGGTGACCTGGCGCGATGACACGCCCATGTGTCCGTAATGCCATGGGCCGCGGATCTCGCCTTCGAACCGGAGAAAGTACGACGGACGCACCATGTCGTTCTGCTTCGGCCACTTCATGGTCGAGTCATACGCCTCCTTGCGGAGGCTGAGCCATCCGCCAGGGACCGAGCCCCCGCATACGCCGAAGTGGCTTTCCTCGAAGCCAAAGGTCCAGATACCCGCGAATGTGCCTCGTCGGATCTCGAACGGCCGCATGTCGCAGGAGCTGGCCGAGGTCCAGAGCTCGCGGAGTGCCGTTTCGTCGTTCTCGACACGCAGGGTGTCGGTGAGCAAGAGGTGGCCGTCGAGAATGCGAACGCCCGAACACACGTACGTCACGACCTGGATGCCCGGTGGCAGGCTGTCGAAGACATAGCGTCCTGCAGTATCGGGAGAAGCACACAAGCGCCCCCGCTGGCCTCCTTCGAGATCGACGAGGCGACAGATCTGTGTGCGCATGATCGGTCGCATCGTGGCGGTATCGACGACGGTCCCGACGATGCGCGCTCGCCCCTTTGGCCACTGCGCCTGCGCATACATCGAGCTTGCAGCGACGGTCGCAAGCAGCAGCGCGACGAACGGGGGGACGAGAAACCGCGTTGTTCGTTTCCTGATGGGCGGCAGGATCATCTCCAGGATGAGTGAGACGCGGTCAACGGCATTCTATAATCAGCATCGATCATCCATGATCGTACAAGGGCATCGCGGCAGCAGGATGCCAAACGTGCTCCCCTGACCATCCATGCTGCGAACCAGAACGCGACCCTGATGAGCCTCTGCGATCCCCTTCACGATCGCGAGACCCAATCCGACGCCGCGGCGATCGCGCTGCGCCTGCCAGAACTTCTCAAAGAGATGGCGGCGGTTCTCGGCTGATATGCCAGGCCCCGTATCCTCCACCAGAAAAAGAAGGCGTTGCGGCGTCGCGCGCACCGCGAGACACACACGCCCACCAGGCGGAGTGAACTTCACGGCATTTGCCACGAGGTTTCCCAGCGCCTGCACGACGCGTGAGTGGTCCGCGCGTATCGTCAGCGACGGCATTGCAGTCGTCACACAAATGGTGACCTGGCGCTGCTCCGCCGCGGGCAGCATCGTCTCATAAACCTCCTGCACGATCTCAGCCGCGTCGCACTCGCGGAGCTGCAGCTCCAGCCGCCCCATCTGCATGCGGTGCACGTCGAGGAGGTCGCCGATGAGCCGGTTCATCTGCCGCGAGGCACGGACGGCGACAGCAAGGAGCTGCCTGCGCTTCTCTGGCGGCGGATCGAGCTCACCCAGCAGCTGAGCTGTATTACTGATGAGGTTCAGGGGATTGCGAAGGTCATGTGCCACGACGGCGAGTACTTCCTCGCGTGCCGCGGCCAGGAGCTCGGCTTCCTTCCGGCTGGACCGTTCGTTGTCGAAGTCGATGGCGCGAGCGAGCGCGCCCGAGGCAATCTGGGCGAGCAGCATGGTAAAGGTGCGGTCGACCGCGCCGAATGCCGTTGGCTGCGCGAAGCTGAGGCCAAGCCCACCGATTACGCTGCCATTGTGCATCAGTGGCAGCGCGGCATGTGCCTGCGTGGCACTCACCGCGCCGAACTGCTCGTACGCCCAGGGATACGTGCTGCGGTATTCCTCAACGGAGCTCAGGTAGACCGGCATTCCGGTCCGCAGCGATCGCGTGACCGGCGTGTCATCCTCTGCCCGAAGCGCGTTCACGCGATCGAGTATCGCGGAGTCATAGCCTTCGGCGTTCAGCAATCGCAACCCGGTACCGGACCGCAGGAAGATGAAGCCACGCGATGCCTCGACGACTCCCAGGCCCATGCCCAGCACGACCCGCGCGACATCGGCGGTAGCGGCCGCATTGGACAACTCGGCGGTGACCGCGAGCAGCCGCCGGGCACGCCGCGTGAATGCGCCGGGGTCAGGGGCATCCAGCGCGTCGAAAGCCTGCTGACTTGCGGTCTCGAAGGCGACGGTGGCAGTCATGTCAGGGGCTCCCTTTCTCACGCGTAAAGCGATCGCGCTCCCACACTCGCTCGCCGGGCGGAGCCAGCAGGTCGTCCCGGATGGTCAGCGCCTCCACGCGCCCGGTCGGGTCGATGTCGAAGGTCACGTGCGCCGGGCGCAAAGCCGGCCCGGCCGACTCCCATTGCAACAGGAACGTGTCATGCGCCCAGTGACTCAACGTGCCGCCCGGACCACCGACGAGGCGAAGGGTAAGCGCATCCGCATCGGCAATTTCGATGGCGCCATACAAGGGATGCTCGAAGCGACCGGTGTATCGCTCGAGATCCACTCCTGGTGAGGTGTTCCTCGGCCGCAGCGAGTCGAGCCGGACCCTGAGCAGTGTCATGTCGCGCTGATACCGCCTGATGTCGTTCAGCAGCACCGAGCTCCAATCCACTTCAGGGGCGCCCAGCATGCGATCGACGATCCACCGTGTCAGCGCGACCTGGGCCAGGTTGTTCCCGTCGGTGTTGGCCAGCACGACCACACCGAAATCACGTTCCGGAATCCAGGTCACGTCCGACAGCATCCCATCGATTCCTCCGCCATGCGACAGCACTTTCACCCCGCGATAGTCATACGTCATTACGCCGAGGCCGTACGCGAGGAAGTGAATGGACGGCCGCAAGGTGTCTCGTGAATGCGGCATCATCGTATGCGGCGACGTGATCATCCGCATGCTGGAGTCGCTGAGCAACGGTCGTCCGTCATGCCGTCCGCCGGCGAGGAGGAACTTCAGCCAGCGCGCCATGTCGAGCGCGCTGGAGTTGATCGAACCCGCCGGGGCGATGTTGTCGATGTTGCGCCAGGGAATGGGAACGGGGCCCGAGTCTCCTGTGGTATGAGGCGTTGCGACGTCCCGAAGCTGCGACAACGCTTCGATTGACGTGG
>DASPMP010000244.1:0-20118 GCA_035626995.1 Gemmatimonadaceae bacterium | reverse complement strand
TACGACGCCTACGACACCGATGCACATGATGTCTGGCGGCTGTTGTACGAGCGTCGCATGCACACCCTTCGCGACACGGGCAGTGATGTTTTCCTGAGCGGCATCGAGCGCATCGGCCTGGCCCCGGATCGCGTCCCCCGTCTCGACGACGTGAATGCCCGGCTCGGAGCATCTACCGGATGGAATGCCGTCGGCGTGTCGGGGTTCATTCCCGCCGCACAGTTCTTTCATTGTCTGGCGCAGCGGCGTTTTCCGACGACTCTGTCGGTGCGGCCGCGCGCACAACTCGACTACCTGCCGGAGCCGGACATCTTCCACGACGTGTTCGGGCATGTCCCGCTGCACTCACACCGTGTGTTCGCGGATTTCCTGCAGCAGTTCGGCTCCCTGGCGGCCGCGTCACGCACTCCGGAAGAGACGGAGGCTATGGCGCGGCTCTTCTGGTTCACGGTCGAATTCGGGCTCATCCTGGAAGCCGGAGCGGTAAAGATCTACGGTAGCGGCCTCATATCCTCGCACGGTGATGCCGCCAACGCGCTCAGTGACGCGTGCGAACGACGACCGTTTGTGCTCGACGATGTGTTGACGCAACCCTTCGAGATCGACCGCCTGCAGGATGTGCTATTTGTGGTCGAGTCGTTCGATCAGCTCTTCGAAGCCGTGGATGAGTTGTCGCGTCGACGAAATCACAGCGTTCCGAGCCACGCTGATGTGGCTTCGGCAACCTCTTCGAGCACGTCTGCATCCGACCGCCCGCTTTTCTTCGGGACGTGAAACCCGTGGTCCGCGTCCTCGATCCAGTGCATCGTCCATCGCGTTTTTGCCTTGTTCAGCACACCCATCATCAATGTGGGCTCACAGAAGGTGTCACGCGTGCCATTGAAGCACAGCACAGGCATTGTGATCGCGGGAAGGTGCGCGTCGCGAAGCTTGTCATGCTGTCCTGGCGGATGGAGCGGGTAGGCCAGCAGGAGCAACCCGGCGGCGTCGAAGCCGTCCGCGGCCATCATCGATGCCGCTCTGCCCCCCATGGACCGTCCGCCGATGTACAGCGGCGCGCGCGGATACTCCTCGCGGACGCGATCCACGACGGCCGTGAAGCAATCCACGAGCTTTGGCATCCGGTCCGGTCCGCCCGCGCCCTTTTCCTTGTACAGGAAATTGAATCGCACCACGTCGAGGCCAATGCGGCGTAGCGCGTTCGCCGCACCGATCATGGCTTTGTCGTTCATGTTTCCGCCGGCGCCGTGCGCCATGACATACACTCCGCGGCGCTCGGTTGCAGCGGCATCAGGAATCGCGCTTGTGATCTCGGCACCAACAGGAATGCGCCACATGGCAGGGGAATGGGGACGAGGGAAACAGGGAAAAGGGACAGGGAACAGGAACAGAGAACCTAAGACCCGACAAGTGAACGACGCATATAGGAAAATGAAAAGGGAAAGGGCGTTGGCCCCCTCCCTCTCCCTCTTCCTGCGGTCGTGGTTCGCTTTCCCCGTAACCCTGTTCTCGTTTCCCTGGCTTACCCTGCCGCGTTCACCATGTCGAAGATCGGCAGGTACATGGCGACCACCATGCCACCGACGACAACGCCGAGGAACACGATCATCGCGGGCTCCATGAGCGCGAGGAGTCCGGACACCGCGGCGTCGACTTCTTCATCGTAGAAGTCGGCGATCTTCGTGAGCATCTCGTCCAGGCCACCGGTCTGTTCACCGACGTTGATCATCGAAATGACCATGGGCGGAAACACCTGGGACTTCTTCAGCGGCGCGGAAATCGTCTCACCACCGGCGATCGACGACCGCGACTCCATGATCGCGTCCTGAATGACCCGGTTGCCTGACGTCTTCGCGGTGATTTCGAGGCCATCGAGGATGCTGACGCCCGAGCCGATCAGCGTGCCAAGGGTCCGGGTGAAGCGCGATACCGCCGACTTGCGGAGCACGTCGCCGAGCACCGGAGCCTTCAGCATCAGGCGGTCGATGACGAGCTTACCGTCGTTCGTGGCGTAGTACTTCTTGACCATCCAGACGGCGGCAAAGATGCCGGCGCCGATGGCCCACCACCATTTCTGCAGCCCCTGCGACATGCCGATGACGATCTGCGTCGGCAGCGGCAGCGCGATGCCGGCTTCCGCGAACATGCGCTGGAAGGTCGGGATCACGAACACCAGCAGCACTACGATAGCGCCACCAGCAACCGTCATGATGACGCCCGGGTAGATCATGGCGCCCTTCACCTTCCTGACCAGCGCGTCGTTCTTTTCCATGAAGACGGCGAGACGCATCAGGATGGTGTCGAGAATACCGCCCGCTTCACCGGCGGCGACCATGTTCACGTACAGTTCGCTGAACGCACTGGGATGTTTCCGCAGCGCGTCGGCAACCGTGTTTCCGGATTCGACGTCGAACACCACCTGCTTGGTGACCTCGCGCAGGTTCGGGTTCTCGCTCTGCTCGGCGAGAATGCCCATCGCCTGCACGAGTGGCAGGCCGGCGTTGATCATCGTGGAGAACTGTCGGGTGAAGATCACGATGTCGCGCATCCCGATCTTGCCCGGCTTTTTCTTCCGTTGCGCCTCGTCGATCTTGATGACGTTCAGCCGTTGCTTCTTCAGCTGGCTGATCGCCTCTTCCCGACTCGTCGCCTCGACGGTTGAACTTTTCAGCTCGCCTTTCGCGTCGCGAGCGGTGTACGTGAATGACGCCATTGCCCTGCTCCTCCTGGGGTGTCCCTACTTACTTCTTCGCGGGTGCAGCCTTCTTTTCGGTGACCGGCGCGGTGCCGTCCGGCTCCAGCTGCATTCCGCACATCCGGGCGAGCTCGATCGGATCGCTCGATGCGCGAACGATTTCTTCCCACGCCACTTCCCGACTCATATAGAGCTGGTAGAGCGCGTCGTTCATCGTCTGCATGCCCCACTTCTTTCCTGACTGCATCATCGAGTAGATCTGGTGAATCTTGTCGTCGCGGATCAGCGCGCGGATTGCTGGAGTACAGACGAGGATCTCTGCCGCCATGGCACGACCCCGTCCCTTGGCCTTCGGCAGCAGGGTCTGGGTAATGATCCCCTCGAGCGAGAAAGCGAGCTGAGCGCGCACCTGCGACTGCTGGTGCGATGGAAAGACGTCGATGATGCGGTTAATGGCTTCCGCGGCCGAGTTCGTATGCAGCGTGGCGAACGCGAGGTGGCCGGTCTCGGCGATGGTGATCCCCGCCGATATCGTCTCGAGATCGCGCATTTCGCCTACAAGCACGACGTCGGGATCCTGACGCAGGGCGTATTTCAGGGCGTGGCCGAAGCTCTTCGTGTCCGCGCCGACTTCGCGCTGGTTCACGATGCACGCCTGGTGCTTGTGAATGAATTCGATGGGATCTTCGATGGTGATGATGTGCCCCTTCATCGACTTGTTGATCCGGTCGATCATGGCGGCCAGCGTCGTCGACTTGCCGGAGCCCGTGGGGCCGGTGACGAGGATCAGTCCGCGCGGGCGATCCGAGAGGTCCGCGATCACCTTGGGCAGCTTCAGCTCATCGAAACTCTTGATGTTGAAGGGAATCTGCCGGATGACCATGGAGACGCATCCGCGCTGCTTGAAGCAATTGCCACGAAAGCGGGCGAGGTTCTGGATGCCGAACGAGAAATCCAGCTCGTCCTCCATCTCGAAGCGCTTCTTCTGGTTTTCCGTGAGGACCGAGTAGGCGATCTGCATCGTGTCCTTCGGCTGCAGCACATACTCGATCTTCGAGTTCTCGATATCGCCGTCGACACGCAGCTTGGCCCGCTCGCCGGCGGTAATGTGCAGGTCGGACGCGCCCTTCTCGATCATTTCCTCGAGAAGCGACTTCAGGTTTACACCCTGCGGCGTGGCGCCGGGTGTCATGGGTGCTGCAACTGCGGGTGCGGTCATTGAGAAGCTGTTTGTCGGTTTGTGGCTTGTCGGCTTGTCGGCTTGTCGGCTTGTCGGCTTGTCTACGCTGAGAAGCAGAAAAGCTGACGAGCTGAAAAGCAGTTCTACGCGCTCGTCTCGCGAATCATCTGTTCCATCGTCGTGATGCCTTTCATCACCTTCATCCAGGCATCCATGCGGAGTGTCAGCATTCCTTCGGACACCGCGACGTCCTTGATCTCCGTCGCGCCGCCGTTCGTCATGACGGTCTTGCGGACGCCCGGTGTCATAGCCATGACCTCGTACACGCCCTGGCGGCCGCGCATGCCGGTGCCGCTGCATTTGTCGCAGCCCCGGCCCTTGAAGAACGCAAGATCGCCGATCGTGGAATCGATCGTCAGTTTCGACAGAAACGGCGCCGCCTCGGGAGTCGCACGCGCCTTGGCGTTCTCGATCGTCTCGGCCGTGAATTTCAGTTCCTTCAGCTTTGTCTTGCGGGTCACCTTCGCGGCGTCGAGCTCCTCGTCAGTGACCTCATACTTCTCCTTGCAGCTCGAGCAGATGCGGCGCAGCAATCGTTGCGCGAGAATCAGGTTCAGCGCGGAGGCGACATTGAAGGGCTCGAGCCCCATGTCCAGCAGTCGCGTCACCGTTTCCGGTGCGGAGTTGGTGTGCAAGGTCGACAGCACGAGGTGACCCGTCAGCGCGGCCTTGATGGCGATGCCGCCCGTCTCCAGGTCGCGGATCTCACCGACCATGATGATGTTCGGGTCCTGTCGCAGGAACGCCTTCAGCGCCGCTGCGAAGGTCATGCCCACTTCGTTGCGCACCAGCACCTGGTTGACCCCGTACATGTTGTACTCGACGGGATCTTCCGCGGTCATGATGTTCGTGTCGATGCTGTTCACCTTCGCGATGCAGGAGTACAGCGTCGTCGTCTTTCCGGAACCTGTGGGACCCGTGACGAGCACCATGCCGTACGGATTCATCACCGCTTCCATCAGGTCCTTCTCGGCTTTGGGCTCGATGCCGAATTTCTCAAGGTCCAGCGTCAGGTTACCCTTGTCGAGAATTCGGAGCACCACCTTCTCGCCGAAGATCGTGGGGAGCGTCGAGACGCGGAAATCGATGACCTTCTGGCCGACCTTGAGCTTGATGCGTCCGTCCTGCGGCACGCGGCGCTCGGCGATGTTGAGCGAAGACATGATCTTGAACCGCGAGATCAGGGCGGCCTTCATCTTCACCGGCGGCTTCATGATTTCCATGAGCGCACCGTCGATACGATAGCGGACCCGCAGCTCGTGCTCGAAGCACTCGAAGTGGATGTCGGAGGCACCACGCTTCACGGCGTCAGTGAGGATGCCGTTCAGCAGTTTCACCACGGGAGCATCGTCGACCGCCGCCGCGAGGGCGGCGGCTGACATCTCCTCTTCTTTCTCGTCGACGACCTCGACTTCCGATCCGTCGTCAGCGCCCTCGATGTTCTTGAGGATCGCGCCGAGGGCGGCCTCACTGGACTCGAAGATCTTCTCGAGGACGTTGCGGATCGTGAACTCGCCCGCGATGACCGGGAAGATGTCGTAGCGCGTGATGAACTTCAGGTCCTCGAGCACACCCATGTTGGTGGGATCGGCCATCGCCACCGTGAGCGTGCGACCATCGCGCTTCAGGGGAAGCACGAGGTTCTTCAACGCCATCTCGCCCGGGATCAGCTTCGCGATCTTCGGGTCGACTGCGAACTTCGACAGGTCGACCGCCGGCATCTTGAACTGCTTTGCCAGCGTCTTGGTCAGTTCGATCTCGGGGACGAACCCGAGCTTGACCAGGTTGTAGCCAACTCGAGTGCCGTTCTGTTTTTGCTCCTGCAGCGCCTTGTCGAGCTGCTCCTTCGAGATCAGTCCCTCTCGGATGAGGAGATCCCCGATGCGCAGCGAGGCGGCGGCTGGTGCGGCCATATTTCGAGGTGGGGTCGAAGGCCCGCCGGTCGGGACGGGCTGGTGAGTGCAGGGACAAAAAAAACCGGCAGGCAGGCAGCGCCCGGAGGGCCGAGCGAGAAGAACCTGCCCCCACGTAAGCCCTCTGTCAAGAACGGCTTAGCGCGGCTGGCGACGTCGAGCGGCTGGCGATTTTCGGGTCTGGACGGAAGCGTCGCCGCACTCGTCACTTAAAGGACGGCGAGGACCCGTGAAAGTCACCAGCGGACGCAGCCGTTCCGCGAGCGCCGGGCCGATCCCGCGAACGCCACACAGCGCCTCCACCGAGCCGAACGCCCCCGCCGAATCTCGATGCCGGACGATCCGATCGGCGAGCGCGGGACCAATGCCGGGAAGCGATTCGATCTGCGCCACGTTGGCACGGTCCAGGTCCACGATCGATGGCGTCTTTCGAACCGTGTCCTTCCTGACTGGACGAGGCTTTTTCGTGCGCGGCGTGACGCGGGCGGAGTCGACTCTTCCCAGCTGCCGGTCGAGCGCCGCGACCTGGGTCGGCACCGGCTTCCCGCCCCGCGACTGCCACAACCGGACCGCACTGCCGGACAGGACGACGAGCGCGAGGAACCAAAGCGCCTTGCGCTCGTTGGTAGTCGCCATTGCCGATTGATAGTCGGCTTCGACCGGCGCCCGTCATCGTTCCATTGCGCCGGACGCCGCTTGGCGCGCTATGCGCGTGCTATCGCGTCACCAGGGTCAATGCGACGTCCCCCACCACCTGCAAGCTCTTCGCGCTCAGCTTGTCCATGGTATCCCCCTGCGTGTGGTGCAAGTTGCGGGTGTTGTCCCCGCCGCAGCCCGTGCTGCCGTCGGAGCAGTAGTCGATGTCGATCACGTCGATCACCCGAAGTCCTTTCCGGATGAATGGCACATGATCGTCCGTGATCGGCGCGATGGTCTGCGCCTGGAAATAGCGATCGTAGCCGAGCTCGCGCGCGACGCCCCACACCCGCGCAACCACCTCCGGCGCGCTATTCACTGAGTGGCCCTCCTGAAAAATCTGGAGTGACGCATCGCCAATCATGTCCCACACCACGCCAAAGATTGGCATATACGACGCCGGCATCGTGCGCGCGAAATACTGCGAGCCAATGAGCACGTCCTTGTTCTTCGTGGTGTCGCTGACGTCCTCGAATTGCCCCCAGTCCTCGCCGTCCACGAACAGCAGGTCGACACCAACGCTTGGCGTTGATTTCCTGAGGGCATCCGCCAGAGCGACAAAGAGGCCGACGCCGGAGGCGCCGTCGTTCGCGCCCGGGATTGGACGCTGACGAGCGCCGAGGTTCCGGTCGCTGTCCGCGGTCGGCCGGGTGTCCCAATGGGTGACATATAGCACGCGACTCGTCCGTTCCGGGGCAAAGCGCGCGATGATGTTTCGCATCGGGAGGCGCTGACCGCTCTGGGTGACGTGAGTCCACTCCTGGACCTCCACGCTATCTGCCCGCTGGCGCATCTGTGCCACGATCCAGTCGCCGGCCTGCACATGCGCGGGGGTTCCCGGAACCCGCGGGCCGAACGCGACCTGGACGTTGGCGTAGGCCAGTGCACTGTCGCCATTGAATACCGTCTTCGCCGACACCCCTCGCATTTGCGAAATGGTGTCGCAACCGGTCAGAAGCGTCAAAAGGACGACACAGGCACCCAACATCCGCACCGCGAAATCCTAGGCGTTCCTCGGCAGCGCCCATCGGCACCGACGGGAATCTGCCGGGTATATTGTGGACCTGCATGTACTTCCGGCCAATCGCGTGAAGATAATCGGCAGATACGTCCTGAAGGAGCACGTGGGGCCGTTCGTGTTCGCCTCCACCGCCCTGACGTCGTTGATGCTCCTCCAGTACATCGCCAAGCGGTTCGGCGACCTGGTGGGAAAGGGGCTGCCGGCGAGTGTCATCGCCGAGTTCATGGCGCTGTCCATTCCCTTCACCGTTGCCATGACGTTGCCGATGGCGGTACTCGTGGCGGTGTTGTACGCGTTCAGCCGGCTTGCCGCGGAAAACGAGATCAATGCGTTGAAGGCCAGCGGCGTCGGCATGCGCACCGTGCTCACACCGGTACTCGTCGGTGGCATCGGCATGTCCCTGGTCATGGTTGCCTTCAACGACCAGGTATTGCCGCGATCGAACCACCGCCTCGCGATCCTGCAACTCGACATCTTCCGCACAAAGCCCACGTTCGCGCTGCGCGAGCAAGTCATCAACACGGTCAAGGAAGGCCAGCTGTATCTGAAGGCCGGCGACATCGACGAGGCCACGTCCGACATGAAGGACGTCGTCATCTACGACCTGTCCGATCCACAACGGCGACGCACCATTTACGCGGAGAGCGGAACGCTCGCGCTCGCGGCGAACCGGAAGGATCTCGACATGACGCTCCATAACGGAATGATGCTCGAAGTTCCGAACAAGAACCCCTCGGAGCTCACGCGTCTGTTCTACACCTGGGACCGGCTGCGCGTCGAGAATGTGTTCTCGTCCTATGAGCAGACCCAGGCCGGATCCATCTCGAAGGGTGACCGGGAGATGTCCGTCTGTGAGATGAACAGCGAGCTCACGCGCGCGGATTTTCAGGTGCGCACGGCGCGATATGATATCGCCCTCGCGGAATTTGAGCGCGACGGCCCACCGCGGGTCAAGCCAGAGCCGCCCAGGACCGGTGTGAGGCCACGTGGCCTTGGCACCGCGTATTGCGCACTGCTCAACGTGTTCCGCGTCAGGGAAGCCGAGGCGCAGGCGCCACCGGCAGCTCGCACGAGCCAGGCGGCGCGCGCGGCACTGCGCATGGACAGCCTGCGCCGCGCTGACAGCTCACGCCGGATGGACAGCCTGTACCGGCTCGGCGGGGCTGCGGTGGGAACGCCCGCGTATCGGCTCCCGGACACGACTGGCACCAGCGCCCGCATCCAGGAAGCGCAGTACCGTATGGAGGAAGCGCGGCGCGAACGTAATCGCTACGACGTCGAGATCCAGAAGAAATTCTCCCTCGCCGCGGCCTGCATCATCTTCGTGCTCGTCGGCGCACCGATCGCGCTCCGGTATCCCCGCGGCGGAGTCGGCCTCGTAATCGGAGTGAGCTTCGCCATTTTCGGCCTCTACTATGTCGGTCTTATCGGCGGTGAGACGCTGGCGAACAAGGCATACATGCCACCCTGGCTGGCGATGTGGGGCGCGAACATCCTCCTCGCGCTCACGGGGCTGATCCTCGCCTCGCGCATGGGACACGAGTCGAGTACGTCGCGCGGCGGCGACTTCGGGGAGCTCGTCGAAACGGCGCGGGCGAAGGCGTTCGGCTGGATGCGTCGCGTCGGCATTCCCGTGGAGCGCCGGAAGAAATGATGGCATTCCGGAAGATCGGTGGACCCCTGGACCGGTATGTCTTCCGGGAGTTCTGGAAGATCCTCGTCACGACAGCGCTGGGGTTTCCGCTGCTCCTGGTGATCATCGACCTCACCGACAATCTCGAGAAATTTCTCGCCCGGGACCTGCCAAAGCAGGATATCGCTCTGAGCTACCTGTACTGGATTCCCGAGTCGATGTTCATGGTGCTCCCCGCCGCGGTGTTGTTCGCGACGGTGTTTTCCATCGGCGCGTTCACGCGGCATTCCGAGATCACGGCGGCAAAAGCGTCAGGGATCAGTTTCTACCGGATTGCGCTTCCGATCTTCGTCGGTGCCACGCTGGCGGCCGGGCTGGACCTGGCGCTTGGCGAGGTGGTTCCCATCACGAATGCCCGCCGGAACGACCTGCTCGAGGAAGACCGGTTCCGTGGGACAACGACCCGGTACAATTTCGCGATCGCCGGTGAGAATGGCCGCGTCTACAAGATCGGCGCCCTGAATACGACAACACAGTCGCTCGAATTCCTGCAGATGGAACGCAAGGGAACGGGTCCTGATTATCCCACCATGCTCATCGCGGCCGAAAAGGCGAAATGGCAGGCGAATCCCGGATGGCTGCTTGAAAAGGGGGAGATGAAGCTGGTCGCGGATTCCGCGCCGGACTTCGCCGTCACCTTCGCCAGCATGCTGGACAAGCGGTTCCCCGAGCGCCCCACCGACATGATGGCAAAGCCACGCAGCCCACAGGAGATGCGGTACAAGGAACTCTCGCGCTTCATTGAGTTCGCGGAGCGCTCCGGCACGGATGTCAACAAGGAGCGGGTGGAACGGGCGCTCAAGATCGCGATTCCGGTGACGTGCATCATCATCGCGCTGTTCGGCGCACCGCTGGCGACGAGCACGCAGCGCGGCGGCGCGGCCTATGGCGTCGGCATCAGCCTCGCTGTGACCGTCGTGTTCCTGATGATGGTGCAGCTGACGAAGGGGATCGGCGGCAAGGGATTATTGCCCCCTGATCTCGCCGCCTGGATTCCCAGTGCGATTTTCGCCGTGGTGGGTCTCGTGCTGCTCGCTCGGGTTCGTACGTGAGCTATTCCTTCCGGTATCAGCACGGTGACGACGATTCGCCAGCAGCGCAGCGCCTGACCCTGAAATTCTTTCAGCGGGTCTCGCAGCGCACGCGAGGCATTTTCGCCCAGATCGGCGCACGCGGATATTTCCTGCGCGACACCTTTCGCGGCTTCAGCGAGCCGCGGACGTTCTTTCCAGAGACCATCCGGCAGATGCGCGTGATCGGCGTGGACTCCGTCCCGCTGGCGGTGCTCGTCGCGGCATTCATCGGTGGCGTCATCGCGCTGCAGACGCGCTACCAGCTCTTCGAAGGGGTGTTGCTGTCCGTCGTGGGTCTCGCCACGCGTCAGACCATCATCCTCGAGATGGGGCCGTTGCTCACGGGGCTCGTGCTGGCCGGCCGCGTCGGCGCCCGCATGACGGCGGAGATCGGCACCATGCGCGTCACCGAACAGATCGACGCGCTGGAGACCCTCGCGTACGATCCGCTCGCATTCCTCGTCGTGCCCCGCCTGATCGCTGCGACCATCATGCTGCCGATTCTCACGATTCTCGCGGATGCGGTGGGCGTGTTCAGCGGGTTCGCGATCTCGGTCGCGTTCACCGACATGACCACGACCGATTTTCGCGACGGTGTGCGGCTCGCCTTCGGCATGTTCCAGGTGGTCTACAGCCTCATGAAGGCGACGCTGTTCGGCATCGCCATCGCTGTCGTTTGCACCTATGAGGGCTACATTACTGAGGCAGGCGCGGAAGGGGTGGGCCGCTCCACGGCCCGGGCCGTCGTCATTGCTTCGGTGACGATCCTGGTGCTCGACGCACTCACCGCCGCCCTCTTCGCTCCATTCCTTCAGGCATGAAACGACGCGACGAAGTGACCGTGGGCATCCTCATCACGGTCGCACTGGTGGTTCTGGTGGTAGGCGCGCTCTGGCTCGCGCGTGGCGGATTGTCCAGCGGATACCCGCTGAACGCGCGCTTTGCCTGGGGGCAGAACCTCAAGCAAGGGCAGCCCGTGATGCTCGCGGGGGTCACCATCGGCTATGTCAGCGATGTGCGGCTGCGGGACGACGGCTTCCTCGATGCCGACCTTCGCGTCAACAACGAGTATCGGGTACCGCGGAACGCCGTGGCGGAAGTTGTTCCGGTCGGCATCTTTGGCGACGCCGCGATCGCGCTCAAGGCGACTGGCCCCAGCGAGCAGTCATTCGCGGCCGGTGACACGGTCCCGACGCGCTCCGCGACGAGCGGCCTGGATGCCCTGACCGGACGCGCGGATTCCATCATGCTGTCCGTCAACCGGATCACCCGCGCCATCGAGGGAGATTTCGTCGAGGCCGGCGGATTCCGCGACATGCGGACGACGATGGCGAACATGAACCGGCTCGTCGCGCAGATGTCCGGCGTGGTCGCGGAGCAGAATCGCAATCTCACGGCAACCATGGCGTCGCTGCGCTCCGCGACGAGTGGGGTGGACTCCGCGCAGATCGCCACGACGCTGTCCACGTTCCGCACCACGGCGGCCAGCGCCGATTCGCTGATGCAGCGGCTGTCGTCGAACACCACGCAACTGCAGGCGATTCTTGCACGACTCGAGCGTGGCGAAGGAACGGTCGGGAAATTCATGACGGACACCATGCTCTATCGCGATGCCCGCAACCTGTTGACCCGCATGGATTCGCTCATGGCGGACTTCCAGCGCAACCCACGCAAGTACATAAACCTGACGATTTTCTGATGAGTGTCGCTGTTCTCGCCTTCGCGCTCTGCGCGGTGGCGTGCTTCGTTGGTCATGTCGCCATCCTGCATTCCGTCGTGCGCAAGGGCTCATCGCTCGAGACGGCCGGCGTGCCGCGACCGAAGTTCCTCGTGGAGCTGTTCTGGGCCGCCATTCCCATGCTGGCGCTCGCCATCGTGCTCACCGCGACCTGGGTGAAGGTGCGGGAGCGCGCGACCCCCCGCCCCGCGGAAATCATGAAGGTCGCGCGATGACGCCGGCGCGAATCGCCACGACAGCGGTCCTCCTGACGTACCTGCATCTGGTGTTCGGTGGCGTCGTTCGCATCACGGGGTCGGGGATGGGCTGCGGCGATCACTGGCCGAAATGCAACGGATCGTGGATCCCGCCATTCAACGATCCTACGGTCATGATCGAGTGGACCCACCGGCTGCTCGCGCTGCTCGTGATCCTGTCGATTCTCTGGCTCGTGATCGCCGCACGGCGTCACCGGTCCGATGCGGGCATCGCTGCACCCGGTGCCGTCTTCCGCCCGGCGCTGCTGGCACTCGTCCTCGTCGTTGCCGTGGCGTTGCTCGGCATGGTCACGGTGAAAGTCGGCAACACCGCGCTCGCGACGGTCGCACACTGGACGCTGGCCATGACGCTCCTCGCGGTGTTGCTCGTGGCCGCGGTCCGCAGCGGTGCGTTCGGCGGCACGGCGGTGGCCACGCAGCCCGGGACGGCGCGGGCGATGCGGTCCATCGGCGCCGGTGCCGCGTTTGCGTTCGCCATCGTGGTGCTTGGCGGCGTCGTGGCGAAATCGCCCGGTGCCGCCGTGGCCTGCAGCGGTTTTCCCCTGTGCGGTGATGCGCCCGCCGGCGTTCCCGCCGGCGCGACACACATCCAGCTGACACACCGCATTCTTGCCTACCTGCTGTTCTTCCATGCCATTGCCATCGCGATTGCGGTCGGGCGCCGCGGTGGTGAGTCCGCCATGGTCCGCCGCGCGGCGAAGGTGGCTGCAGGGCTTGTCGTCCTGCAGGTCGTGATCGCCGCGGCGATGGTGCTGTCCATGCTCCCCCACTCGCTCCGCGTCCTGCATCAGGCCGTGGGCGTTGCCGTGTGGCTTGCGATGTTCCTTGCCGCCTACCTCGCGAGACGCGCCGCGTCAGCGCCGAGGCTGGCCGCATGAGCGACGTCGTGATTCCCGTGGAGCAGACGCGCTCTCTCGCCCGCGACTTCGTGATGCTGACGAAGCCGCGGATCATCTCGCTCCTGCTCGTGACGACGATCGCGCCGATGTTCGTAGCTGGCCGTCCCGGATGGGAGCTGGTCCTGGTGGTGTTCGTCGGCGGATACCTGATGGCGGGCGGTGCGAACGCGGTCAACATGTACCTCGACCGCGACATCGACGACCGGATGAGCCGCACCCGGCTTCGTCCCATCCCGAGCGGTCGCATGCATCCGCGCGAGGTGCTGGCGTTCGGATTGCTCCTCGCTACGGGGGCGACATTTCTGCTCGCGCGCTTCGCGAACGTGCTGACCGCGGCGCTCGCGCTCGGCGGTTTCTATGCCTACGTGTTCCTCTACACGCGCTGGCTCAAGCGGAGCACGCCGCAGAACATCGTCATCGGTGGCGCTGCCGGCGCCTTTCCTCCGCTGGTGGGATGGGCAGCCGTCACCGGCTCGATCGATCTCATGGCGGTGTACCTGTTCCTGATCGTTTTCTACTGGACGCCGCCCCATTTCTGGGCGCTGGCTCTCAACAAGCAGAAGGACTACGGCCGCGCAGGAGTTCCCATGGCGCCGCTGGTGTGGGGAGAGACGGAAACGAAGCGGCAGATGCTCTGGTACACGATCATCCTGTTGCCCCTCACCGTCCTGCCGTGGGCCATGGGAAGTCTGGGCCTGGTGTATCTGGTGAGCGCATTGGTGCTCGGCGCGATCCTGCTTCGGGGAGTCATCAACGTCCTTCGCGCCGCTGACTTCGTGAAGCCGGCGTGGTCGGTTTACAAGTACTCGCTGTTGTATCTCGCCCTGCTCTTCGCGGCGATGGCGGTCGACCGGCTCGTCGCCTGACGGCCGCTAGCCCCTGGCCGCTGAGCCGTGCCTGTTATTGCAATGTCAGGCTGAGGTCCAGTCGCCCCGAGCCGGTTGCGCTGACCACGACACGTTGCTCTGTCGGCTTTTCGAGACGCTCGTGCCACACCTTCACGGTGTACGTCCCCGGCGGAAGACTGTCGATCGTGAACGCACCTCTCTCGTCGGCGACCGCGAAGTATGGATGGTCGAAGACGGCGACATAGCCCCGCGTCCAGGGCTGCTGCACGCTGCGCACTTCGACAATGCCGGGGGCCGACGCGATCTTCTCGCTCGGGACCACCTGGCCCGCGTCCACCGTCCAGATTTCGTCCACAGGCTTCCCGGCACCTTCCCGGTAGAACCTCGACGTCATCATGGCCCGGTCCTGGCTCGATACGTTGATCGTGGTCCCCTTCACGACCGCGAGTACCCGTGGCTCGAAACGGCAGCGCTGGATCGTCAGCTTTTCCCGACGCACCCCTGGCAGCGGCTTGCCTGAAGTAATGCCATCCACCCAGACCAGGACGCCCGACGCCGAGCTGCTCGTGACCGTCGCCGAATCACCGCAGATCCCCTGATCCCTGGTCACCGCAACGGTGGAATCGGGTGTGGCCGCCTGAGTCGTGATGCTGCCCGAAATGTTGGCTGCCGTCCCGACCGCCATCGGTCGATAGGTCAACTCACGAATCCCCAACGCCACGGTTCCCGCGCTCGAATCCTCGTTCCGGCCCTGCGGCTCTGCGGCTTCGCCACTGTCCGAACAGGCGGAAAGCAGGCTGAAGAGGAGGAGGAGGGCTGCCGATTGGATCTTCATCATCCCATGGAATTGGCAAGCGGTGCGCCAACCCACGCCGATGGAAGCTGACTGCCCGATTGTGGGCTATCCGGCGATGATCAGGTCGCGCTGGGGCTCATCGGGGGTGACGACCGCGCGTCCGCCCTCGAGGTACATGTTCACCTCACTCCGCATCCCGATCTCACCGGCGATGTACACTCCCGGCTCGATGGAGAATGCGACTCCGGGGATGAGGAGGCGCTCCTCGCGGGTCTCGAGGTTGTCGATGTGCGGACCGCTGCCATGCAGGTCACGCGGATCGATGCTGTGCCCGGTGCGGTGCGTGAAGTACTCGCCAAGACCCCGGCCGGTGATGACGGCGCGCGCCGCATCGTCCACCTCGCCTCCACGGACGGGCGTTCCCGCGCCTACCCGATCCTGGACCAGTGCGATGGCGGCGTCGCGCGCGTCGCGCACTGCTGACCACACGTCACGCGCGCGCTGATTCGGCTGGCCGAGCGATGCCATCCACGTCTGGTCGGCGTATACCGCACCTTCGTTCTGCTCGCGCGCCCAGAGGTCGATGAGGAGGATGTCGCCGCGCTGGATCAGCCGAGGCGAAGCGACCGAGGGTGCGTAATGCGGATTCGCTGCGTTCGCCCCCCCCGCAACGATCGGCCCGTGATCGGCGAACAGCTTCTGTTCGGCGAAGCGGGCGAGGATCCATTGCTGCAGTTCGTGCTCCGCAACAGGGGAACCTCCGCTGGCGCGCTGTCCCGCCTGGACGAATGCCTCGCGGGCGATCGCGGCAATCGCCGATGCCGCGCGGCGATGCGACGCGGTGTGGTCCGCATTCCACGCGGCGTAGAAGCGTGTCACCAGCTCACCGGATGACACCACCGTCGCACCAGCCGCACGAACCATCTCGAGCACACCGGCCGGGACGCGATCCAGATAGGGAACGGCGTCGCCTGGCGAATATTCCATGGCAACGCGCTTCCCCTTGACCAGCGCCGCGAGCTTTTCCTCGAGAGCGCGCCACGAGCTGTACCGGTCACGCGCCCATTCCGCGGGCCAGCGCTTCCACGGCCCCTCCTCGATCGCGTGCGAAATGGCGGTGGGTTTGCCGTGCGCCGGAATGAGCGCGAAGATGCGCCGGGTGAGCATTCCCTCGAGCTGCAGCAGGCCGCTGGCGACCGGATTCAGTCCGTGGAAGTCAAACAGGAGCCAGCCGTCGAGCTTTTGCTCGCGGAGTGCTCCCTGGATGGCGTCGAGCGACTTGGGGTTAAGCACTCTGCGATGGCTGCGCCTCGAAAGTCTTCCAGTCTGCGCGCCACTCACAGGTCCCCTCACCACGCGCAGCGCAACGGACATGGTCCACGGAACCTACTCCGCCAATCAGCAACCGCAGGAGCTCCCGCAGCATCGCCTCGTAGTAGGCGCATCCGATGCTTGCAGGCGCGGTGTTGAGCGTGACGGAGCGCGGGACCTCGAGCAGCACATAGCCTCCGACGCGACGCACCGTGCCGTTCGCATATCGCGTGGCAATCGCGCGCGCGCGGCGCAGCGCGAGGGGGCGCGCAATCACCGACGGCATCAGACGCATCAGCTTCCGCATTGGCGCGTTGATGGTGCCGTACGATTCGCGCGCCAGGTATCGTCCGGCCGCGCGGAACACCGCCTCGGCGTCGGGGCGACGACCGATCAGCTTCGCCAATGCGACGCTTTCCTCCTGCGCGGTGCGCTGGTTCTTGCGCACGGCGTCGGCGTACCGCCGGATCTGGAGGTACACCGTATCACTCAGCCCCAGTCGCTTGTTCCGCAGCTCATCGACGAACTCGGATTCCAGATCGGTGGGGGTGTCCACATCCCGGACCGCTTCGAGGAGGCTGAGCGGGAGGAGGGCATCTACTGTGGCGAGCATCGCGGCTAAACCTGACAGACTGTAGTGTGGTTTTCCAGAGAGCTAACGTAGTGGCGTGACGGCCTTACCTACATGGGTAGTCGGCGTACCGATCGCGGCGGTGATCGCCCTCCTTGCGCTCCATTTTCGGGCATTAAACCGCTCCGGAGCGGTTGCGGCGTGGCTGCTAGGCATGCTTGCGATGGCCGCGGGTTGGGATTGGGGGGGTTACCTCGTCACGTACTTCGTCGCGGCGTCCGCGCTGTCGCGATTCCGCGCCGAGGAAAAGGCTCGACGAACGGGCGCCGCCGCGGTGAGGAGCGGAGCGCGTGACGCCGTCCAGGTGGCAGCGAATGGCGCGCTTTTCGGTATCGCGGCCGCGGCGTACGCGATCGAGCCCGGGATTATCGCCATGGCTATCGGCGTCGCCTCACTGGCAGCGTCCGCCGCGGACACCTGGGCCACAGAAATCGGTTCGCTCTCGAAAGATTTGCCGCGGTCCGCCTGGTCGATGCAACCGGTGTCACCCGGAACTTCGGGTGGGGTTACCCCTCTGGGAATCGCCGCTTCGCTCGCCGCGGGGCTGTTCTCGTCCCTCGTCGCGCTCGCCATTGGCTGGCCCATGGTGATCGCCGTTGCCGCTCTTGTGGGTGCCATTACCGGAAGCGCGGTAGACTCGATACTCGGCGCGTCCCTCCAAGGCCGCTTCTGGTGTGACTCCTGCGCCGCCGAGACCGAAGCTCGTGTGCATCTCTGCGGCAGCCACACGCGCACCGTGGGGGGCTGGTCCTGGCTGGACAACGACGGCGTCAATCTCGCTGCAACGGTTGCAGGAGCGGTGGATGGAGCCGTCGTTGTGTACCTGATTGGAGCGTGATCCTGTGTGTCCTCGAGTCGCCGTGAAGCCTGACGTACTCGTGGTGGGAGGCGGACCCGCTGGCGCAAGCGTCGCCTTTCAGCTCGCGCGCCGTGGCGTGCGGGTCACCGTCCTGGAACGCGCCCGGTTTCCCCGAGCAAAGCCGTGCGCGGAGTGCCTTAGCCCCCGCGCTTCGGAGATTCTCGAAGACATGGGAGTGCTGGCTGGCCTCGCGTCGCGGGGAGCGTGGTTGAAGGGGATGGTTGTCCGATCGCCGAGCGGCATCACGGCTAAGGGGGATTACGCAGCGCATCACGGATTCCGATCGCATGCCGATGGCGGCCTCGCGCTTCGACGCGAAATCCTGGACTCGGCGCTCCTCGACCGAGCGCGCGACGCGGGCGCCCGCGTGACGGAGGACGCCCGCGTTGTCGAAGTGGTGAGGGATGCGTACGGGCGCGTCCGGGGCGTCACCGTGCGATCCCCTACGGGAAGGGTGCATGAACTGGATGCTCCTCTGGTGATGGCGGCAGATGGCCTTCGCTCTGTGATCGCGAAACGTCTCGGCCTCGCGCGCACGCGCGCATGGCCGGACCGGATTTCCGTGGTCGCGCACTACCACGGCGTGTCGGACATCTCGCAGTACGGCGAGATGCATGTCGAGGGCGATGGCTTCGTTGGCATAGCCGATGTCGGCGATGGCATGACCACCGTTGCTGCCGTATTCCCTCGTGGAAATGCCAAAGCCATGGCGGGCGACCCGGCGGCGTACCTGCACCAGTGGCTGCTCGGCAAGCCGCAGCTCGCCGGGCGTTTCACCGCCGCCCTGCGGGACGGTTCCGCGTCGGCGATCGGCCCGTTCGCGTCCCACGCGCGACGCGCGTGGCACCCCGGCGCGCTGCTGGTGGGAGACGCCGCCGATTTCTTCGATCCGTTCACGGGCGAGGGGATCTACGCTGCGCTCCGGGGTGGACAGCTCGCGGCCGATGCCGCTTTTCTGGCGCTCGAGACCCCGCACGCGGAAGAATCGGCCTTTCGGGAATATGGTCGCCGACGCCGACTTGCGTTCCGTGGCAAGTGGATGGTTGAACAGATCATCGGGGCCTGCGTGGGTTCCCCGGCAGTCGTCAATCGTGCCGCGCGGGCGCTTGCCGCCCGGAAGGAGCTTGCGGACCTTCTCGTTGGCGTCACGGGCGACTTCGTCCCCGCGTCCGAGGTGCTTCGATTAGGCTATCTCGCACGGCTCTTTGTGCTCCCAGTGCCAGCAACCACGTCCAGATCGTATGCCCATCGGCTCCGATGAATTTCGCGCTGTCCTCGGTCGCTTTGCGTCTGGCGTCACCGTATTGACGGTGCGGAAGCCTGATGGCGAGGATCACGGCATGACCGCGAGCGCATTTTGTTCGGTAAGCCTGATGCCGCCGCTGGTGCTCGCGTGCATCGAGCACAACACCGAGATGCACGGGTTGATTCAGACTGCCGAGCATTTCGGCGTCAACATTCTCGAGGAAAGCCAGGAGGCATTGTCGCGCCGGTTCGCGGAGCTTCCCGCGGGCCGATTCGACGGCCTTGGCTACACGCGTGCCGAAAGCGGCGTCGTGCTGCTCGATGACGCGCTCGCACAGATGGAATGTCGGGTCGTAACGCGCCACGAGGCGGGGGACCACCTCATTGTCGTTGGCGAGGTGGATTGGGCGGAGGTGCAGAGCGGGCGTCCGCTGCTGTACTACCGCGGCGGGTACGCGCAGCTCGAGCGCTGATGCTCGGCTGGTTCACCCCCCGCCGTCGCCGCGGCGTCGAGGTGCTGGACAATCCGGAAGTACCAGACGCGGTCCGCACGCGTGCCATGGCCGATGTCGCGCGCTCAAATCGTCTGTTTGGCGGGACGCGCGCCGTCGTGACCACCGTCGCGGCCCTTCGTGCCCAATTGCCCCCGAGTGCAATCATTCTGGATGTGGGAACCGGCACGGGAGACATTGCTGTCGCGCTGCGCAGGCAATTCCCTGGGTTTCGCTGTTTCGGGCTCGACATGTCAGATACACTCCTTCGAGTGGCGCGCAACGACCTCGATGCCGTCCTCGCCGGTGATGCGCGCCGGCTTCCGCTGCGCGACCGCAGCGTCGATCTCGTCTTCTGTTCGCAGGTCCTTCACCATTTCGAGACGGCGGAGGCGGAGCATCTGATCGCCGAGCTCCATCGCGTGTCGCGAGGTTGGGTCCTCATTTCAGACCTCCGCCGCAGCTGGGTCGCCGCAGGGGGATTTCTGGTGGCCGCCACGGCGCTGCGATTTCATCCCATCACGCGCGGCGATGGAATTACGTCGGTCCTGCGCGGATTTACCGCACGCGACCTCGGCGAGCACATCGCCCTGGCGACAGGCAGTTCTCCCGTCGTGCAACGGAAGGCGCTATGGCGCCTGGTCGCGACGTGGCGCGCCGGGTCAACGGAACGATAGACTTAACACAGTTTCATGCCGAAATCCGCGACCAC
>DASPMP010000243.1:0-5577 GCA_035626995.1 Gemmatimonadaceae bacterium | reverse complement strand
TCGGCGCGCGCGATGGCCGTGAGCCACGCGATCCCCGGCTGTGTCCCCCAGGGCGCGTCCGGGTCAGAGTTGTTGGCCGACGAATTCGCCTTGATGCGCAGCTCGTGCTGCATCGTGGTGGGCGCGAAGACGTCCACGGGCGTCGCCACGGTCAGCCCTGCGAAGCCCGGTTCCAGGACGCCGATGATCGTGACGGGCGCGCCGTTCACGCGGATCGATCTTCCGATGACAGACGCGTCGCGCGCGTAGCGCCGCTCCCAGTGCCGGTCGCTGATGACAACGACGGCATTTCGTCCCGGCAGGCTGTCGTCCTCGGCGGTCAGCAGGCGGCCGACCTGGGCGCGAACGCCGAGGAAGGTGAAAAAGTTCCCGGTGACGAGCTGGGCGAGGACCCGCTCCGGTCGCCCGCCGATGGTGGCGTACGCGCTGACGATGCTCGACATCGCCGCGATGCCGGTCGAGTCCGGGAGCGCGGCGCGCATCTCGAGGAACGTGGGGCGCGAGAGGCGGTAGACGTTCTCCTCGATGCCGACCCGCTTCACCGCGTGGAGCTGCGCGGGCTCCGCGACTGGGAGCGAGCGGCGGATGAGTGCGTCGATGATGCGCCAGACCGAGACGTTCGCGCCGATGCCGATGGCGAGCGTGAGGATGGCGGCGACCGTGAATGCGGGCGCGCGCAGCATGGACCGGAGGGCGTAGCGGGTGTCCGACAGCCAGTCCTCCACCCATCGCGTGCCGCGCGCGTCGCGTGTGCTTTCCTTCACCTGCTCCACCCCGCCCAGCTGGATCCGCGCGAGGCGCTCGGCGTCGGCGCGCGACATGCCATCGCGCATGTGGTCCGCGATGGCGCTTTCCATATGGAAGTGCAGCTCCTTGTCGAGCTCCCGCTCGAGCCTGGAGCGGCCGAAGAGACGCGCGAGCCAGGTCATGTGCCCTCCAGGATCATGCCGATGGCGACGGACAGCTCCTTCCATTCGCTCACCTCGGCGTCCAGACGCTTGCGTCCCTTTGCGGTGAGCCGATAGAACTTGGCCTCGCGCCCGGTCTCGGTGAGCCGCCACTCGGCCTTCAGCGCGCCCTGGTTCTCCAGGCGGTGGAGCGCGGGATACAGGGATCCCTGTGGGACGTCGAGCCGTCCACCGGAGATGAGCTTGAGGCGATGGACGAGCGCATAGCCATGGAGCGCTTCGTCAGCGACGGCGCGCATGACGAGCATGTCGAGCGTGCCCTGGAGGAGGTCAGGGCGACCAGAGGCTGGTGGCATATCAAGCCATTCTAGGCATGCACACCAAGCATGTCTAGAGGTCGACAGAAGAATTGCGGACAGAGAACTACGGACAGAGAAGGCGGACAGCCGTCGGCTATCGTTGGACGAGATTCTCTGCGGTCGTGGTGAACTCGTCGTCCAGCGCCCGCGGAACATCCCCGGAGACCCGTGCCGGGAAGTACAGCGCGCGGTCATACGTGATCTTCAACTTGTAGTCCGTTCGGAGGAGCTGTTCCGTCTGGTCGAACAGCTCATCGATCGTTGGCCAGGTGATATACGGGTCTGAGACCTCTTCACCCGTCGCAACGTTCACGGTGCGCGTGACAACACCGTTCCGCACTTCGACACGCACGCGCTGGTTGAGCACCGGCTGACAGAAACAGGACTTGCGATGTTCGTAGTCGTAGCTCCGGATCTCGAGCGCGTCCCAGCGCTGCCGATTGCGGCGGAGCTCATCGAGCTGGCTTCCGTTCAGGAAGTCAAAGACGCCGCAGCCGGCCAGACCGAGCGGCAAAAGAAGAATGAGAAGACGCATACCACTCAAACCTGGCGGACAGGGATGAGCGTCACCCTGGCGAGCTCCGAAGGCATGTGTGCTCCAGTGTCCGTGATCCGACGGGCAATCCTGTGACGCGGTCAGTTGCAGACTGGATGCGTCCGGATCCAGACAGTTGCTGCAGCGATCGCCGGGTCGCCATCGAGCATCGCTGGTCCCCGCAAGGGGAGGGGAGTCTCGACGTCTGGAATAATCCGGCTGCCATACTCCCGACCGGTCCGATCCACGTAGACGCCCGTGGTCACTGTCATCGTGATGTTCGGCGGCAAACGCACCGGTCGGTTGGAGGTCGTCTTGCCGGCGCTGGGCTGCCCAAAAAAGCGCGTATTCGGACGCCCGCGAAAGGCGACGGCGATTACCTCACCGGAACTGGCGGTCACGCTGTCAATCAGCACGGCAACAGGTTCTCCTGGGCGACGCATCACGTGCGGCGTCACCGCGGCAGTCACGATCGTATCGACCCGCCCATTCGCATGCAGGAGGATCGAGCGCCCAGGCGCGTACTTCCAGTAACTGCGGCCATCGCGATCGTGCATGCTGCCCACGATGGAGTCGCCCAGCAGCGGTCCGATCCCCGCCAGCATTGGCCACATGTTCCCGCCGCCGTTGTACCGCAGGTCGACGATCCAGCCACAACCAGCTGTGGTGTCAAGCGCAGCAAGATACGTCTGGATTGAGTCGGCGAGTGACGCCGATCCGGAATTCCAGCTTGGCACCCGGACGTAACGCTGCCCTGTGCCGACGATTGCTGATCGTGCTCCGAACCAACCGGCCTGGAGGAAGCTGTGATGATCGGCACGCTGGAGGATGAACTCGAGCACCGGATACACATCCCTGATTTCGCGCGCCCCGCGTGCGAGCGCGAACGCGCTGTCGCGCAACTGATTCCAGTCAACCCGGTCACGCCCGATTGATACCCGCCGGAGGCTGTCGATCGCAGCATCGAGCACAGTCCGGATGCCTGGGTCGATGTCGGGTCGCTGCGCATCGGCAGCGGATCCGGCGATGGCCATCGCGCACCCGGCAATGAGCGGAGAAATGCATCGTCTGAACATGCTGTAGGATAGCGCGCGGCCGCGGCAAGACTACGCGGTACGTCCCGCACTCGCACGGCTCATCCCGCCGACACTGGCGAACGTTCCGGAACTCCTGGCAACGACGTCAGGGAGGAATTGGCAGAACGACCGCGTGATCGCTTCGTGTGAGCTCAATCAGCCCGAATGGCAACAAGTGGATCCACCCGCGCCGCGCGGCGCGCGGGAAGTATGGCCGCGGCCATCGCCGCAACGACCATGACCAGCGGCGCGAGCAGCCAGGTGCGACGATCGAGGGGCGAGACGCCATACAGCATCGACTCCATGACGCGTGACGCCGCCAGTCCGCCGACCAGCCCGACGATCACGCCAGCGGCGACGAGCCGGAATCCCTCCATCGCGAACAGCCTGATGAGCGCCGCACGGGGAGAGCCGAGCGCGGTCCGGATGCCGATCTCACGCGTGCGCTGTGCGACGGCATAACTCAGGACGCCATAGAGCCCGGCGATGGCGAGGAGCAATGCGATTCCAGCGAAGGTACCCAGCAGGCTGAGATAGAATCGCGGCCGGCCAATGCTCGCCGTAATCACCTCGTCCATCGCACGGACGCTCGCGACTGCCGCCAGTGGATCCACGCCGCGAACGGCCTCACGAATGGCGGGGGTCACCGCCAGCGGATCGTCACCCCGCGTCCGCACCATCAGCTGCACGGTGCTCGCACCGGGTGACGTCTGCCGGTACGTCCAGTACATCTCGGGTGCCGGCTCCTGGGTTGGCCCGCTGTTGCGAATGTTGCTGACGACGCCGACGATGGTACCGAAGGTCGTGTCGGAGGTGTGGAAGCGCTGACCCACCGGATTGCGTCCCGGGAAATCGCGCTCCACCAGCGCCTGGTTTACTACGACCACCACCGGCGCTTCGGGACGCTCGTCGTCCGACGCCTGGAGCAGGCGACCGGAGATCAGCCGCTGCTTCGTCACGTCGAAAAACCCCGCCGTCACCCGCCGCATCTCCACGATCGGAAGTCGTGAGGGATCATTCCTCGGCACACCCTCGTAACGCGTGTTGGAGTTGTTCCCCCAGGTGATATATGGAACGGCGCTGATCGCGGCGGCCGCCTCCACGCCGGGAATTGCGACGATCGAGCGAAGCGACGGCTCGACGAAGTCGCGAACCGCGGTCTGGTTCGGGTAGCGGGTTGCGGATGCCGTGATGCGCAACGTGAGGAGACGCGAGGCATCGAAGCCGGGGTTGTAGCCGAGGAGGGTGGCGACGGCCTTCAGCACCAGCCCGGCCCCAATGAGGAGCATCAGGGAGAGCGCGATTTCGACGACGACGAGCGATCGCAGCGCGCGATGGTGATCGCGACCGGCGCCGCCCCCGCGCCCCCCGCGCAACGCGTCCTGTGGATCCACCGATGAGCCACGCCATGCCGGCGCGGCGCCGCAGCCGATCGCGACGATCACGATCAGCACGAGCGCGAAGCCGAGGACTCTCCAGTCGAGTGTCAGCCCCGCCAGCTGCGGCATCCGCGCGGCGGCGAGCAACCCGATGGTCTTCACTCCAACAGCAGCGAGAGCGATCCCGAGCACGGCGCTGATTCCGGTGAGCACGAAGCTCTCGATCAGCGCGGGACGGATGGTGTCCCACCGGGACGCGCCGAGTGCGGCGCGCACCGCCGTCTCACGCTGCTTGTGGACGCCGCGCGCGAGCAGCAGGGCGGCAACGTTGGTTGCCGCGATCAGCAGTACCATGATGACCGCGCCGAAGACGAGCAGCAGCGGCTTCCGCACCGCGCGTGTGCTCTCCGCGTGCAGCGGTGCCACGCGGACATTCTCGCCCGCGAGGTCGGGATATGCGGCGACCAGATTCGCGAAGATGCCGCGCAGCTCGGCGTGCGCGGACTCCACCGTTGCGCCCGGTGCCAGTCGGCCGAAGGTGAGGAGGAAATTGTTCCGGCGCTGGGTCAGCCGCTGCGGCGTGAACTTGATCGGCGTCCACACTTCGGCGCCGAGGATGTTGTTGCCGTGGGGAAGGCGGAAGTCGCGTGGGGTCACGCCGATGATCGTCGTCTGCTGGCCATCGATGCTCACCGACTGGCCGACGATGGCAGGGTCGCCGCCGAAGCGACTGCGCCAGAGTGCGTCGCTGATCACCGCGACGTTGGGCGCACCCAGCCGGTCATCGTCCGGTGCGATGAGTCGCCCGACCTGCGCGGACGCGCCGAGTGTCTGGAAGAGGTTCCCGCTGATGAAGTGCTGGCTCGCCTGGATGGCATCGTTCGGCAGGTTGATGAGCGCCGTTCCCCAGGTGATCGCGGCCAGTCCCGTGACCTGCTTCGATTCGCGGGCGAGGTCCGCATAGTTCGCGGCGGACTGCGACCAGCTGCCATCGGGTCCGGACTGCGGCGTGGTGCGGTGCACCGCGACCAGCCGTTCCGGCTCGGTGAAGGGAAGCGGTTGCAGGAGCGCGCGACTCAAGGCGCTCGAGATGGCGGTGGTCGCTCCGATGCCGAGCGCCAGGCAGAGGATGGCGCAGAGGGATAGCGTGGGAGACCGGCTCAGGCTGCGGACTGCGTTGCGAACTTCAGTCGCCAGGATGCCACGCATACGAAAACCGGCTCCGATTGGGGGGATATGGGTAAGACAGCCCAAGGGCTGAATGGGTTGACGGATTCAGGGTTTCAGGGTTTCAAGGTTTGACGGTTTGACGGTTTGACG
>DASPMP010000242.1:0-15251 GCA_035626995.1 Gemmatimonadaceae bacterium | reverse complement strand
AGCGGGGTTGCGGGCGCCGCGCCGAAGTGCGCCACGCCATCAATGATGCGGAATTCAGCACGGCACACGGGACATCCGAGGGTACCCTGGATCACGTAACGGTTTTCGGTGCGTTCGGCGGCCGCGATGAGCGGCGTCTCCTCGTGCGTGTTCGGACAGCGGAGCAGCTCGATCAGTTCGACGAACACGGGTCAACTACGCGAGAGGCGCAGCTCGTCGATGTTCACTTCGATGGGGGCGGTCAGCGCGTACAACACGGCGTCGGCCACCGCGGAAGGACTGAGCATGTCGGCGCGTTTGGTGAAGCCCTCGCGTTCGTCCGGGTTCACCGGGTTCCAGAGGTCGGTGTTGGTCGGCCCGGGGGAGATGAGGGTGGTACGAATGCCACTCCCACGCAGCTCCTCGCGCAGCACTTCGTGCAGTCCGCGCACGCCGTACTTGCTGGCGGCATACGCCGCGTTGCCCGGAAAGGCGCGATGATCCGCGATGGATCCCACCGTCACGACATGTCCCCGACCACGCTTCCTCATCTGTGGAAGCAGCTCGCGAATGATCGCGAACGGGGCCGTCAGGTTGATCTGCAGGGTGCGCTGGAAATCGGCGAGTGATGTCTGCTCGGTCGGCGCGAGGAAAAAGTGTCCGGCGTTATTGATGATGATCCCTGGATGATCCTCGAGCTGACGCCTGAGGCTGGGTGCTATGCGAGCGACGGCCGACGCATCCGCCAGGTCCCATTGCTCGAAGCTCACGCCTGGATCCCATGGCTTGCGGTGCATGAACAGGTCGACAACGCCCGGATCGCGCCCCAGGAGAAAGAGCTCGGCTCCGGCGGCGAGCAGTCGGCGCGCGCACTCGAGTCCGATGCCCCGAGACGCGCCTGTTATGATCGCGATCCAGCCCGCGAGCGGGCCGTCTGGAGATTCAGCGGCCGTCGTATTCGACATAGTTGTTCACCGTCTCCCAGAGCACGAGTCGGGTGAGCACTGCCGGCTTCAGCGCGGGTTCCAGCACGCGCCAGAACGCGACAACCACGTTCTCGGTCGTCGGGATCACTCCCGTCAGGAAGTCGACCTCGAGATTCAGGTTCCGGTGATCGACCTTGTTGATGACATGCGTGGTGACGAGATCCTTCACGCGGGAGAGATCGATGACGTATCCGGTCTTCTCATCGAGCGGGCCGCGTACGGAGACGTCGAGGATATAATTGTGCCCGTGCCAGTTCGGGTTGTTGCATTTCCCGAAGGTGCGGCGGTTCTCCTCGTCGGAGAGCGTGGGGTTGTGCACCCGGTGCGCGGCGCTGAAGTGGAGGCGCCGCGTGACGGTGACCTGCGGATGACCGGTCGTCATGGCAGACGTCGCTGAAAGAACGAGCCCCGTGGTTTCCCACGGGGCTCGAAAGAATGGAACGAAGAGGGTTTTTTGAAGCCCAACCGTAAAGATGAGGCCCTCACCACACTTTCCGCCTTCCCCCGCACTGGGGGCATGACGTCAGCATAGATTGTCGAACCCGACAGATGGACTTATCGGCTCAAAAACGTAGTCTCTTCGAACCACTGATACTTCGTACGATTCAATTTACCGTTTGTAACCAACCCGGTCAACGAAAACCATGGACATCGGACTGCTCGTCGCCATCCTGATGCTCGTCGTCTGGGCCGTGCTGACGTTCATCGTCAACGATGCGCCCGGGATGACCCACGCGCTCCTCACCGCGGGCGTTGCGCTGCTCATCTGGCGCGTCGTGAAGCGTACCAACGCGCCCGACAAGACTCCCTAACTCGCCAGCGACTCCATCATCCGCACGACCGCTCGCGAAGCGTCCTCGGCAGATATCCCCATGACCGAGTCCGTCGCGCTCTCGATCGCGCGTCCCTCCGTCTGATACGGGCCCCATAGCTTCGCGAAGTCACGCGGGTGCATCACCACTACCGGCTTGTCGAGCGCGGAGCATGCGTGTGAGATGCTGGTGTCCGGCGTGAACACCAGGTCCGAGCACGCCACGATGGACATGGCATGTCGAATCCCTTCGTCCGCAACAAGCCGCGCACCAGTGCGATCGGCAATTCCCGCCGCACGCGCTCGATCGCTCGGGGAACTGACCACGACCACCTCGGTGTTGCGAAAGCGATCGGCGGCCGAGCGGATCACCAGCTCGAAGCGGTCGTCCGGCCAATAGTGGTGTGCGCGTCCCGCGGAAATGTTCACGAGCAGCCGCAGATTTTTCCGGGGTGGTTCGCCGCCGCGCCAGGCGCGCTCGCCCTTCTTCAGCTCTTCCGTCGTGAGTGTCACGCGCGGCCGCAGGTCCACGGCCGTGGGCTGCATCCCGAACGCGGTGACCAGCGTTCCGAGCTTGTCGACGATGTGGTCCGCGTGCTCCCGCGGCGGCACGGGAAGCGTGTAGGCGAAATCGTTCCCACGATCCGCGACGCCGATGCGATATCGCGCGCCGCTGGCAAGCATCAGGAGCAGCGTCGTGGTCGACGGCGCCGTCACCATGCAGTCGATCACCGCTTCATAGCCGCGCGAGCGCAGCTCGCGAAACACGTCGGGGAATTTCCCCGCCGCCTTCTTGTCGAAGACGATGACCTCGTTGAGGTACGGCTCGTGCCGCAGGACCGGCGCGTTGGTTCGTGACGCGAGCACGTCGAGCTTGATGGTGGGATGCGACTGGGCAATGGCCCGCAGGATGCCCGTCGAGCAGATCATGTCGCCGATGCGGTCATGGCGCAGGAACAGGACGCGATACGTCCGCTCGCGCCAGTCGGGGCGCAAGCCGCGTTCGCTGCGCCCCATGGCAAGGGCGATCGCGCCATTCGTGGCGCGCTTGAACAACCGTTCGAGTGCCTTCATTCGAATCAGATTTCCCAGTTCGAAAGCACCATTCCGGTCGCGGGCACGCGCTCCGCGTGCCCGCTGAGCGTCATGCGCAAGTCGGACCAGCGCACACGTGATCGCGCCGCGATGAGTCGCTGATAGACGCCATCGTAATCGCCCTGCACACGAATGGACACGCGGCGCGTCCCGCTGCGACGCGCGAGATCCGCCAGCAGCCGTATCATCTCGTCGAGATGCGAGAGGTTCGCCAGCGACATCTTCAGGACGCGCAGGTCCTCTCGCGTGCGCCCCTCCACCAGCGGCGCCGTGTGGCACAGGGCGAACCCGACGAGCTTGTCGCGCTTCATCAACAGCAGTGTGTCGCCCAGCGCGAGTTCGTCCGTAAGCTCGATCTCCCGCGTGTGGTCATATCCGGGCTGCAACGAGCCGACGAGCGCGCGGCATTGCTCGAGCATTTCGTCCTTGTCGCTGCCGGTCAACCGCCCGAATAACTGCCCGGGCTTGTCCGCGTACGCCGCGTCGGTACTTGTGGTGAGGGTCAGCTTTCCGGGAACGAATCCGAGCGCGGAATAGAAGCCGATGTTGTCCATCGTCCGCGGCATCGTCTCCAGGCCGATCACGGACGCGCCATGGACCTTCAGCCAGTCGATGCCGCGGCGGACGATCTCCTTCCCTGCCCCGATCCCCTGATGCTCGCTCCGAACGGCGATCGGCCCCATCCACCCTTCCACCCCCGACCGGTGAACCATGTTGAAGGCGACGATCTCCCCCCGCTCACCGCGCCACACCATGGCGCCATCCGCGGCATCGCGAATCGCATATCGCCACACCGCCGGATTGAGAAAGGGAACGCGAACGCCAGCCATTCCATCCCGGCGATAACGCTCGGTGAACGCTTCGCTGAAGACGTGGTTCAGCTCATCGATATCCTCGACGCGCGCGGGATAGGGACCGGCAAGTACGTGGCTCGGGCGGAAGGAGCGCGATGTGGCCATCAGCCCGCCGCTCCCGCTTCCACGTACGCATCCTCGGCCACTTCGTCGGTCATGCCGGCGCCTCCCAGCTCCTGTTCCACACGCGAGATTCCGGCCTCCGCGTCGTAGCGGACGCTGAGCACCCGGTCCAGCCCCTCGCGCACAGACTCGATGTGCGTGATGAGGATCACCTGCTCGAAACGGTCGTGCAGCTTCCGCAGCAGCTCGACCACGTTGTGCCGACGCGACTCGTCCAGTGACCCGAACACCTCGTCCAGGATGAGCAGCGAGAACGCCTGGCCGGCCCGCTCCGCGATCATCTGTGAGATCGCGAGACGCAGGACGAGGTTGGCCAGGTCTTCCTCACCGCCGGAGATCACCGGCTTCGGGATGTCGTCTTCCTTGACGATGATATTGTAGTCGTCGTCGAGCTCCAAATCGGTGTAGCGCCCATCCGTGAGCTCTGCGAGGAACCCGCTCGCGAGATCTGAAATCTCCGGACGGAGGTGCTCGTTCAGGCTCGCCCGGATGTCCGTGAAGGCGCGATCCAGCTCCTCGTGCAGGCGGCGGTCAAGCGTCAGCGCGCGCAGCCGCTCCATTCCGCGATCCAGCTCCTGCCTGCTCGCCTCGGCCGCGGACCGTGCAGCTCGTGCCGCCTCCAGTTCCTTCTCGGCGCCGAGCGCGGCAAGCTCACAGCTCCGGAGCTCGGCGGCCGCAGCCTCGTGGCTGGCCTTCAGTTTCGCGAAGCTCTGTTCCGAGAACTTCGATTCCTTCTGGCGCTGGCGCAGCTCCTCGAGTTGCGTGCGCACGCGCGCCAGGTCTTTCCGTGCCTTGTCGGCATCCTTGCGAATCCTCGGCTCCCGCTCCGTCAGCGCGCGCAGCCGTACGGAGCGCTCGGCCAGTGGGGCGAGCTGCGCGTGCTGCTGTCTGAGCTGCGCATGGCGCGTCTCGTGATAGCCCGAGGGAATGCCTTCCAGCTGTTCGACGAGCGCCGCGAGACGCTTCTCGCGGTCCGCGACTTCGCGGGTGAGCTGCGTATGCTCCTGCTGCCTGAGCTGCGCGGTCGTGAGGGCCTTTGCCTGGGCGTCGAGCGACTCCTCCAGCGTGGCGACGCGTTCCTGCAGCTCGCGCAGTGGCGCCGGCGTTTCCTCGAGCTGCTCGACGCGTTTCCGGTAGTATTTCCCGTCCACCTCGATAGCCGTAAGCTTGCCGTCCAGATCATCGAGCACCTCGCGGAAATGATCGGCGAGGGGACGCGTGCAGATGGGACACGGGCTTTCCGGACCGAGATTCGCGAGCTGTTCCCGCTGCTCCCTGATCTCCTTGTGCTGGTCAAGGAGTGCCTGGCGCTTCGTCATCGCTTCCTGACGATCGCGCACCCAGTCCGTGTGCGCCGCATCGAGTGCCGTATTGGCCTCATCCAGCTGCCTGCGAAGCGCATCGCGGGCGCGCTCTGCCAGCTGTACTGCGTCCGCCGGCACGTCGATGGCCCGGAGGCGCTCACGCAGCTTCGTGAGGTCAGCATCCAGCGCCTGCCGGTTGCGCAGCAGCTCCTTGCGGCGGCCCTCCTCCTGGAACAGCCGTTCCATCTCGTGGAGTCGCGCGGCAAGGTCCGAATGGATGTTCAGCTCCTCGCTGATTTCCAGGATTTCCTTCTGCGCCTGGATGATCTCCGCGAGGTCACGATCGAGCCGCTCGGAATCACGCGCGAGTGCCGCTTCCTCTCCTTCACGCACCCGCAGCTCCGCGACCGTCTTCTGGTGTGCATCGCGCTCCTTCTGCGCCTCGATCCACTTCGGCTGCAGCGTGAGCGATGCCTCACTCGCTTTCTTGAGCTTCGTCAGTGCGGTCTTGGCCTTGCCCTCGGAGTCCTTGAGTCGCTCCGCGCTCTCCTTCAATTCGCGGGCGACGGCGTCAGAATCGGGCAGCGCGCTTTCGAGTCCGGCCAGCTCCCCCTTCAGGACGTTGCGTCGCTCGCGCACGAGGCCACGCGCGCTGGTGAGGCGCTCGTAGCCGAGGACGCGGGACAGAAACTGCGATCGTTCCGCAGGCCCCATCGCCGCCATCACACCCAGCTCTTTCTGCCCCGTGAAGTAGGTGTTGAAAAACTCCTGCTGCGTCATCCCCATCCGGCGGCGCAGGATGTCCGTGACCGCGCTGGTGCTGTTCGCGATGGGGGTCGCCGCGCCGTCGAGGTAGAGCTCCGCGGATGACAGCGACCGCACCACGCGATGCCGATGTCCGGACAGGTCGAAGTCCAGCTCGACCTTTACGCCGGCGCGGCCGGACGCGCTGAGCGACCGGATGTCCTGCCGCTTTCCGCGCGCAGCGGGCATGCCGTACAGGGCCCACGCGATCGCCTCGAGGATGGTCGTCTTCCCCGAGCCGTTCGGGCCGATGATCCCGGTCAGCCCGGTGTCGAACTCGATGCGTGTGTCCGCGTGCAGGCGAAAGTTCGTGAGACGAACGCTGTTGAGGCGCATCGCTAGGTCGTGACCTCGGGGGCGCTCGCCGCGGCGACGGGAAATGCGTCGGCATCATTCAGGTACTTCATGCCGAGCTCCACGAGCCGGCCGCGATCCAGGTCCGGCGGCATCTGCCGGGCACTCAGCTGTTCGCGCACAACGTCCACGACCGACGGTCGCCGCGCGGGCGCGCCCGCGGCATCACGTCGCGTGGACTCCGGCTTGCGCGCGTCAAGGATGAAGCTCAGCGCCTGGCGCTTGTATTCGCGAATGACGCGATGGTCCAGCTCGCGCGACACCTGCCGCGGAATGTCGCGGATGACCAGGCGCACGATCTTGTCCGCGATTCCGCCCCTGACGCGCTCGATGGTTCGCGCAACGATCGCGTCCACTTCCGCGGGGGTCATGTCCCGCGCATTGATGGGATCGAGGTCGAGGAAGTCGCGCGAAGGGGCGACGGAATGGAAGGTCGCCTTCCGGGTGTCCAGGTCGAACTCGACGAATCCCTTTCGCTTCTTCGGATGTTCCTCCGAGAGATCGTACCAGACGTTCAGGCTCGTGTAGTCCAGGGAGCCCGAGTAGTACGCGTTCTCCGCGACCTTTTGGTGCACGTGATAGTGCCCGAGCGCGACGTAACTCCACCGCTCCAGGTGCAGGTCCGCGCGCGACAATCGAGTGGTGGAGCGATCGAGGTCGGCGTAGTACTGCGGCACCACGTCGTTGAGGTTCGCGTGCATCACGAGCAGGTTGTGCGCGGCGCGATCGTCGGCGGTGAGGATCGGCGTGCCCCCGGGCACGTCGGGGACGGCGAGTACCGCAACGCCCAGGTCTTCGAACAGGAAACGCTTCGCCTCCGCCGCGGCCACGGAAATGCCGATCTGTTCGAACAGTCCCATGATGCTGCCGCTTTCGCTCGTCCGCGGTGTATCGTGGTCGCCAGCCGCCATCACGATTTTCGTCTCCGGCAACTCCGTGCGCAGCTTCAGGAATTGCCTGAACGCGTGGAGGATCGCGGCGTTCGAGGGGCGGGACGTATGAAAGACGTCCCCCGCAATGAGCACGATCTCGGGGCGAATCGCGATGACCTGATCGATGGCGCGCTTGAAAGTGCCAGCGACATCCGCCTCACGCTGATTGATGCCAGTCGGCGTGAGGCGCTGGTACTGGCGATAGCCGAGATGAAAATCCGAGAGATGGACGAGGCGCATGCGCTCGCGTCCAATCTAGCGGTCGGCCACTATGGGCGCTTTTCCATGATCCGCATGTGCTGCGTGATCTTGAGGCGGAACTGCATCGGAGTTTGCGTGGCTGCGCCCAGCGCCGCGACGTTCGCTTTCATCTCGACGAGAAAGCGTGACTCGGAAAGCCATCCGCGCAGCCGGTCCACGATCATGCTTCCCGTCACCGATCCCACGAGCGCGCTGGGGTCGGACACGGCAACGGCCTCCGTGAGCGGATGCATGCTGCCGCGCATACTCAGGTAGGCCACCTGTCCGTCGCTCGAGAGCGAGTCCAGACGGAACGCCGCCTTCACGAGCCCACCGAGGGGCACCCCCATGCTCGCCGACGGCGGAATCGGCATCTCGCGCAGCCAGGTATCTCCGACCGCGACCGAGCCTCGCGGGAACGACGCAGGCATGATGGAGATGAGATCCGAAACATCCTTCGAGAGTCGCGCCTCCGCGTCCGCCACGGCCACGGTGCCGTCACGGTTGAGCCGCAACCGCATCCTGCTGCCCGCGAGCTGTTTCAGCGCTTCCTGGCTCATCGGACGCGCACGCTCGTCGCTGGCGGAGACATTCACCGAATCCGTGATCGCCAGGATCACCGAATACCCGGACGCGTGACTCTCGACGATGGCGCGCGAGAACATGTGCATCGTCGTGACCGACATCTTGGGGGGCGCACCGCGACGCCCGCCGCTCATTTCGGTGGTCTGGTCGAGGCGCATGCGAAGCGTGTCTCCGACGCGCGGACGAAGCTCGAGCACCACCCGCTGTGCGTCAGCCGGCTCCGCGGCGCCCATCACCACGACGCCGAGCAACACCTGCAGGACGCGACGCCTAGAAGCCATACGGATCATCGCCCGGAAGGGCCTTGATCGGTACAACCGCTGGACGTGGAGGCGCCTCGGCAACCGCCGCGCGGCGGAACTGCGACTCGAAGAATGCCTGCACGCGATCCGGCCGCGTCTGCATCGTGATGTTCCGCGCGCGAATCACGGTGTCTTCCTCATGGCCCGCGGTCACCCGCTTCACCCAGTCCAGCGAGATGGACGGATCCAGCGTGCGCAACGAGCGCATCACGGCGACCTCCAGCGAGATCTCTTCGGCCTGCGGGAAGCGCTCGGCGCCATCGCGCCCGCGCATCACGGCGGGACGCGGGAATCGCACGAAGATGGGCTGCGCGAAGTGCGGATGTCGCACCATCAACTGGCCTTTCTCGAGGATGGCCAGCTTGGTTTTCGTCGCGGCGCTCAACACTGCGTACCCGGGGGTCGCCAGCTCGTCCATGTCCATGCGACCGTACAGCCCCGTGCCGGCGTTGCCGACGACGCGACGGTGCACCTGCGATCGGAATTGTTGGGCACTGAACAAGACGAGGCCGAGGTACCGACCGCGTTCGGAAATATCGAGCAGCATCTTGCGAACGTATGTCTCCGGTCCATCGCCTGGCGCGTATTTGTTGAGCTCGTCCACGAACACCACCACATGGCTCACGCCCAGGTCGCGCCGTTCGAGATGCTCGCGCAACTTCGAAACCACGCGAGCGAAGATGAGGTCCTGTGCGTCCTCCTCGACCGAGGCGACGTCAACTACATACACCGTGCGGTCGGCAAAGCTCCCGAAGGGGAGGTCGCTCACGGTGCCGTCGTCCGTCACGAGACCGGCGCATCTCGTGGAGATGTTCGACAGCCGGTTTCGCACCTTTCGGATGGTTGCCACGTGGTGCGTGCGCCACTGCTCGCCGCCGCGTTCTTCCATGCCGCGGAGGAGGTCGCGGAAGAAGGTCTCCAGCTCGCCGAACGACCGGACCCGGTGCGGCGTGGACAGCGGGGCTTCGTGGAACTCGCGTCCAATCACCCGCTCCTGGAGGAAATCGATGAACGCATCCGCCTTTGCGTCGATGTCGTCCTTGTTGAGCAGCACCTCGGCGAACTGCATCACCTCGTTCAACCCCCAGGTGAGTGGGGTGAGGTTCTCCGACAGCTCGTGGTTGGACCGCAGGGTGTTGAGGGTGAACCCCTTTGCCGTATACGGCGCGAAGTACTGAACGCGCTCGAAGGGTGCCGCGGGGACACCGAGCTTCTCATAGATGAGGCGATCCGCGTCCTCGAGCTTTCCCGGTTGATCGAGGAACAGCAGGTCGGGGCCCTTCACGTTGAAGCAGACCGCGGCAACCGATCCCTTCTGTTCCGGGAAGTGGGCGAAGATGGACGACAGGAGCCACTCCACCGCGCTGGTCTTGGTCGCAAGCCCGGACACACCGGTGATGTTGAGATGCGCCGCCTCGGGGCCGAGGAGGAAGTCGGCATCGAGGTAGATCGGCGCTTCCATCGCGCCCGCGCGATACACGCCGACAGGAATGGCCGTGCGTGATTCGGGGCGGAGGTACGTATCCATCCGCAGCGCGATAGCCACGTCTTCGTCTGCCGCGAGCGCCACCGTTCCCATGGGGACGGGCTGCAGCGGCTCTTCCGGGATCTGTCGCAGCACATGCGCGGTGTACAGCCGGATCTCCGCGCGCTGGGTTGGCGCGAAAGCAGCGCCTTCGGGCGACCCGTCGTGGCCAAGCACGTCGTGGATCGGCGAGACGAGGTCGGTATAGCTGAATCCTTCGACGACGACGCCATACACCCGCGGGAGCACGCCACCGACGGGAGTCTGTGCGTCGACGCGGACGATCGTGCCAATGCCGATGGGGGAGTCGATCGACGTCCAGAAATGGAATTCGTGTGCGGTGTTCGGGCGTTTTTCCGTCGCCACGACGCGCCCGAGGAGCGGCGTCGGCTCAGTCATTGGATCGCCCGGAGGAACTCTTCGCAGTCACGAATGCCATACACCATTTTATCCCAGCGGCCATCGGGAAGGGCGACGGGAAGCGCTTCCGCGAGCACCCAGCGCGACACCTCGTCTGCGCGCCGGGTCGTTTCTGCAGCACTTCCTCCCGGAACTGCCATTTCCACGCGGACCAGGCCCCACAACGGGTCGCGTCCACCGGAATCGCGCAGCCGCAGATACCAGCTGGCGACCGGATTGCGCGTCCTCGGCTTCACGATCGTCACGCTCGACCGCTCCCCGTGACGAAGCGCCAGCACGACGGGAAGGTCGTCGCCGTGCACGTACAGCTGCTGGTGGCTCTTGACGACGCCAATGGCGTTGGGAGACGTAGCGACCGACGGGCTTTCGCTGATTCCGCCGTCGACGAAAAGCGGTCCCTCGGCGTCGGCGATGAATGATTCCGCGAGCTCGCGCTCGAGCGCGCTGCGATGTCGCTGGACGGCCTGGAGGGCAGCGTCCTGGATCGCAAGCGGATGAATGGAATCCAGGTCACGATTCGCGGCGGTGTCGAACACTTCGATCCCGACGTCGGCGAGCGCCGCCTGTGCGTCCGGCGGCAGCAGCGTGCGCGGCACGTACAACCCGCGGGATACCAGTGGCTGGCGCCACGTCTGCATCCGTCGGTCGCGTCGCTCCCGGACAACGGCGGCGACGGTGCCGTGCACCAGGGACACGCCAGCGATGAATTGCACGACGCGGCTGGTCTGGGTGCCGTCAAGGAATGCCGTGAAGGTCGCGGCTGGGTCACCCGGGACCGCGCGCGCCTTCAGCTTCTTTCCCTCGAGCAGTTCGGCCGGGTCGAGGCGCGGCTTCTCCTGCACGAACGGAGAGAGGAGCTCCAGCGAGCCACTTCCCCCGAACGCCGGCGCTCCGGGCAAGACTTCCGCGAGCCGGCGCTGGATGACATGAAAGCGCGTGTCGGCCGCGGAGACCATCGAAAAGCTCACCCTGTCATCCTAATCGGTCACGCGAAAGGCCGCCCGCTCAGTCGACGCCGATATCCCAGGCTTGCTGGAGGTCCTTCTTCGAGTAGGCACGGAACGCCGTGAGCGTCTGCGTGCGCTGGAGTCCGGGAACGTTCGGGAAATTCTCCGTCACCACCCGCGCGATGTCTTCGTATTGCGGAACCCGCACGATCGCGACGAGATCCCATTCTCCCGACACCGAGTACACCTCGTCGACGCCGTCGATCCCCGCGAGTGATTTCGCGGCCTTCGGGATGAGGCTGGGCTCCACGCGACAGAGGACGATGGTCGTGATCACACGCGCGCCTGGAAGGGGGGAACGTTCAGCAGCCAGATGCCGGCGAGATGATTCGACGCGTCGACGTCGAGCATGAGGTCGCGGGCGAATCGCACGGTCCGCGTCTCGCGATTCCTTCCCAGCCGGAAATGAAAGAGGCGTTCGTCAGCGTCCGACTCGGCATGCACTGGCGTTTCCACCTCGAGCGATGCCAGCCCCGGCTGGGAACCGTTCGCGGGGACGACCACCGTGCCCTCTTCGACCTTTCCCGGAATCGTGAGCCCGCTCCGCATATGCACCTCCGGCCATACCGCGACTTCGACGCCATTGATCCGGCCATCGGAGATGTCGAGGATGAGCCATGAGCCGTCGCTCCCTTCGAGCTCGACCGAGCCGGAGAGCCCGGTGCCGGATGCGCGCGGCTTCAGCTGCGCGGAAAGGATCTCCGTATCGGGATCCCAGCGGTATTCAACGGCGGCGACCGCTCCTGCGTTCGGTTCCACCTGGATTGGGATCTTCACGAGCCGTGATCTCCTCGATGCGGGCGCGGTAACAATACAGGCCAGCACGCCGGTGGACCAGACGGTGCATCGGTGCACAGACGGGCTATACTTTTTTCCGCGGCGCGGACGCGCCCATTCACCGGCATCCTGAGGACGCAGTGGACAACCAGGCAGAGAGCGGCGGCGCCAGTGGCGTGTCGCGCGGACAGAATCAGTTGCACGTGCTGCCGGAGGACTGGCGCGCTGCCGCGGCTGCCATCGAGCCGCTGCTGGACCGGCTCGACGCGAACGAGAATTCGACGCAGCTGCTGATCCTCACGGCAGACGCAGATGCCGCTGCAGGGATCGCGCATCGCATCGGCGACGCGGCGGCGACGCGCTCGCTGCGCGTCCTGGCGGCCACGGAGGGACGTCGGGCCCTGCGCGTGCAGAAACGCGCCATGGCGCATGTCCTGATCGGACCCCCCACGGTGATCGTGGAGCTCGTGCAGGGAGCGACCGTGAAGATGGACACCGTGCGGCTGGCTGTCCTGGCGTGGGCCGACAACCTCACGGGCGCGTCCACCCGCGCGCTCGAGACGCTCATGGCGGAAGTGCCAAAGGATGCGCCCCGGTTCGTGCTCGCCAGCGACGTCACTCCTGACGTCGAGCAGCTCGTGGAGCGCTATGCACGGCGGGCGCGCCGCGTCCAGTCCGCGGGTGATACGAGTGCTGCCCCCGTATCGCTGTCGTACATGGCCGTTGGTGACGTCGCGCGGCCAATGGCCCTGCGCCGCATCCTCGACACCCTCGACCCAGAATCTGCCTATGTCGTCACGACGACCGCGGCCTCGCGCGCGGAAGTCGAGGCGCAACTGCGCTCGCTCGGCTACGGCGGTGACGCGAGCGCGGTGCGGACCGGCGATGTGCCAGACGAAGCCGCGCAGCTGGTCATCATCTACGACATGCCGCACAGCGAAGAGGAGCTGCGACGCGCCGTGACCTCACGCGTTGGTGCCCGGATGGTCGCGCTTGTGGCCCCGCGCCAGCTCACCGCGTTGCGTCGCATGGCGGGGGGCACACTGACGCCGCTCGCGATTCCCGACGCTGCCGTTCGCGCGCGTTCGGTGGAGGAACGGCTGCGCGATTCCGTGCGCGAGGTGCTCGACGCCGGACAGTTCTCGCGTGAGCTGCTTACCCTCGAGCCGCTGCTGAGCGACTATGACGGCGCCGAAGTCGCGGCTGCGGTGCTGCGGCTCCTCGAAACGGAGCGCGCGAAGCCGCGCGTCGCAGCGGACGCCGGACCTGGCGCGACCACGAAGCTTTTCATCAGCGTGGGGGAGATGGACGGCGTGCGTCCTGGTGACCTTGTGGGCGCAATCACGAATGAAGCGGGGATTTCCAAGGCGGAACTGGGGCGGGTCGAGATCCGCGAGCGCCATTCGACCGTCGAGGTGGCGACCCCCGTCGCGAACCAGGTGGTCTCGAAGCTCAACGGCGTCACCATCAAGGGACGTCGTGCGATGGTGAAGGTTGACGAAGAGCGTCCGCGTCGCGATGGTCCGGGGCGCGACCGTGGCGACCGCGACAGCCGCGGACCGTCCCGCGATCGCGATCGTGGTCCCCGCCGCGACCGCCCCACCCGACCAACCCGCCCCACGCGTCCGCGATGATCTCAGACATGCCCTTCCCGTCCACGGGCGGGTGGATAGAAGTCATCAGTGGCGTGATGTTCAGCGGGAAAAGCGAGGAGCTCATTCGTCGCGTGCGTCGCGCGGTGATCGCCCGCAAGAAGGTGCAGGTCTTCAAGTCGCATCTCGATGCGCGGTACGCCGGCATCTACCAGGTGTCCACGCACGACGGACGAACAGTGGAGGCCGTCCCCGTGGACACGACCGAGCAGATCACCGCCCGTCTGGACAGCGACACGCAGGTGGTGGGAATCGACGAGGCGCAGTTTCTGGACAAGGGGATCGTGCCGATGAGCACCGCGCTCGCGCAGCGCGGGTTGCGCGTGATCGTTGCGGGGACCGATCTCGATTTCCGCGGTGAGCCATTCGGGCCCATGCCGCACCTGCTCGCGATCGCCGAGCTGGTGGACAAGCTGCATGCGATCTGCGTGGTGTGTGGCGGACCGGCGAGCCGCAACCAGCGGCTGATCAACGGCAAGCCGGCCCGGTACGACTCGCCGACGATCATGGTGGGGGGCCAGGAGGCGTACGAGGCCCGCTGCCGCGCGTGTCATAAGGTGCCCAGGCGCGACGAGGACCAGGTCGCGCTGCCGCTCGTGGTCACGCGCGAGCCGTTCTAGACTCAGCCGCTGCCGCCTGTCGTCTAGACCGTACTGCTGCGGGCGTACGCGAGGTGCAGGAACTCCTCGCGCGTCTTGGGATCGTCGCGGAACACACCACGCAGCGCGCTGGTGATCGTGCGCGAGTTCTGCTTCTCCACGCCGCGCATCATCATGCACAGGTGGAACGCCTCGATCACCACGCCCACGCCCGTCGGCTTCAGCACATCATGCAGCGCGCTCGCGATCTGCTCGGTGAGCCGTTCCTGCACCTGCAGCCGTCGCGCGAAGACCTCGACGATCCGCGGGATCTTCGACAGGCCGACGATATGGCCGTCCGGGATGTATGCTACATGCGCCTTCCCGAAAAACGGCAGCATGTGATGCTCGCACAGCGAATACAGCTCGATGTCGCGCACCATCACCATGTTCCGATGGCCTTCCGAGCGGAAAATGCCGGTGCCGACGACGTCTTCCACGCAAGTGCGATAGCCCTTCGTCAGCCACGTGAGGCTTTTCGCGACGCGCGACGGGGTATCGTGCAGTCCCTCACGCTCTGGATCCTCACCGATGAGCTCCAGCTGCCGGCGCACGACCGCCTGAAGCTCCGGATTCGCGGTCATGAGCGCGTCGCCGCTCTCCGCAAAGCCACTGTCCCGGTCGCCGTCCGGGCTATCCCCGCCCTGCACCTGGCGGACGGTGCGTGAGTGCGCGGTCGTTCGTGCTTTTTTCGCCATTACCCACCTGTTTGCTCAGAAATCGTTGACGCGTTTCCGGGGGACCCGTAGCTTGGCGACCCCGTAGCACATGTCAACGCCTTTGGGACCGGGCCATGCTTCTTGTCGGACTCACTGGAAATATCGCGAGCGGTAAGTCTACCGTCGCGCAGCTGCTTTCCGAAC
>DASPMP010000241.1:0-3852 GCA_035626995.1 Gemmatimonadaceae bacterium | reverse complement strand
GGCTTGTCGGCTTGTCGCAGTCTAAGGACTCGGCGGGGCAAACGGTTAACGCCTATCCCGCCACTACCGGATTCGAAACGCGACTAACCCCTTCTACCTCTACTTCTACCACGTCGCCGGGGCTTAAGGTCCCCACGCCCGCCGGCGTACCTGTGAGAACCAGGTCTCCGGCCTCGAGCGTCATCACCTTGGAGATGTACGACAGCACCATGGGGATGGAGAACGCCATCTGCGACGCAGTTCCGCGTTGCCGCTCCATGCCGTTCACTCTTGTAACTACTTGCAGCGAACCGAGATCGTTGGGCGGTTCATTGGGGATGCCAACCGGGCAGAACGTATCGAACCCCTTGGCCCGGGTCCATTGCGAGTCGGATTTCTGGAGGTCGCGGGCCGTCACGTCATTTACAGCCGCGATCGCTGCAATGGCCGCGCGCGCCTGGTCCTGGGTCGCGTTCGTCAGCCGCTCGCCGATGATGATGCCGATCTCGCCCTCGTACTCCACCTGCTTCGACAACTTCGGCAGGCGGATTGGTTGCCCGTCGCCGATGACGCTCGACGGGGGCTTGAGAAAGATCAGCGGCTCTTTCGGAACTTCATTGCCAAGCTCCTTCGCATGATCGACGTAGTTGCGTCCGACGCAGACGATTTTGGTGAGGCGCATTGAAAAACGGCTTGACGGTTTGAGTCGGCTTGTCAGCTTGTCGGCCTCGTCTAAACGGCCAAGCTGAGAAGCAGACAAGCTGAGAAGCTGAGAAGCTGACAAGCTATCACTGATAGAACCGCCGGATTTCCTCCCGCAGATCCGACCAGTTCCCGGCGAGGCGACGTGCCGGCGGCAACACGCGCAATAACTCGCGTCCGTAGCCCATCCGAATCACGCGTGGATCGGCAATGACGACGACGCCGCTGTCGGTGCTGGTCCGGATGAGCCGTCCGAACCCCTGCTTCAATCGCAGCGCCGCATGCGGCAACATGTAGTCGGCGAACGCGTCGCCGCCGGCACGCTCGATGGCCTCGCAGTGCGCGGCGGTGAGGGGTTCGGTCGGCACCTTGAAGGGCAGCTTGCCGATGACCAGGCCCCGCAGTGCACGCCCGGGAACATCAACGCCTTCCCAGAAGGACGCGGTGCCGATCAGTACGGCGCCTTCGCTGTTCCGGAATCGATCGAGCAGTGTATCCCGCGTGGATTCGCCATGCACGAGTAGTGGCCAGCGGCGCTCGAAGCCCCGGGCACGCAGCTCAGCGGCCATGAGACGCACGTCCTTGTGACTCGTGAACAGCGCGAATAATCCGCCGTCCGACGCCTCCGCGACGTCCGTGATGATCTCGATGACCGCAGACGCATGCCGCACCGCGTCGCCATTCGGGGCCGGGATGTCCGTCGGCACCACGAGCAACGACTGGATGTCGTAGTGAAAGGGCGACGGGAAGATGCCAGTCGACGGTTCCACGTCCGATTCATTCAGGCCGAGTCGGTTCCGAAGAAAGGTGAAGTCATCGTTGGTCGCGAGGGTCGCGCTCGTGACGATGGTCGTCTTCACGCGGCGAAAGAGGTCGTCGCGGAGAATCGGCGCGAGATCCAGCGGCACCGCCGTCGCAGCGACGGAACGTTCCCGTCCCTGACGCTCGAGCCAGCGCACGGTGCGCGTCCCCGGCTTCGGCGCCAACGTTTCTCCAAGGGCATCGCTGGCGCTCTCGAGCCGGCGCGTCACCGCGCGAATCTCGGCCAGCAACGGCGCATTCGCCTCGCTCGCTTTCTGGCTCGCTTCCAGTCGTTCGCTGATCATCTGGAGACCCTCGCGCAGGAGCGCCAGGGCTCCGCGGGTGTCCTCGAGCGCAAGACGCAGCCCGGAATCCCAGATGCGATGCGCCGCAAATGCGTCCGTCAATCGCAGGACCTGCACGCCGGATTCGTCCAGCAGGGTGTCGAGCAGGTCGAACAGCAGCGTGGACTTCTCGCGCGCCGAGCGCACAGCTGGCGCGAGCCGCTCCTCGACGAGGTCCATGCTGGCCACGCTGATCAGGTCGCGCGATACATTCAGCCGCGCGACAAGCGCCGGCAGCAAGCCTCTGCCTCGGCGCTCGAGCCGACCGAACAAGCGCTGCAGTCCACGACGGGTAACCGCGACGCCGAGGTGATTGGCGGCGGCGTCCTCGAGATGGTGTCCTTCGTCGACCACCAATCGCGAATACGCCGGCAGCACCGCGGAATCGCCCCAGTTGCCTGATGCGCGTCGCACGGCCACGTCAGACAGCAGCAGGTGATGGTTGACGACGATGACATCCGCTTCTGCGGCGATCCGCCGTGCCTTGAACACGAAGCACTTGTCGAAATGCGAGCACTTGAAGCGCTGGCACAGATCGGGCTCCGCGGAGATCTCGTCCCACAGCTCGCTGCGTGGCGCGTTGGGCAGATCGCTGAGCGATCCATCCTTCGTTTTCGACGCCCACGCGGCAATCGCCGAGACGTCGTCGCGCATGCCATCGTCGAAGAGCGTCTGCTCGGCAGATTCCGCCTGCTCCAGGCGCGCGAGGCACACGTAATTCCGCCACCCCTTCAGCAGCGCAAAGCGCACAGGCTGGTCATCGAGCGCGTCCTTGAGGAACGGGAGATCCTTCCCCACGAGCTGCTCCTGCAGGTTGATCGTGTTCGTTGACACAATCGTCCGCTCGCCGTTACGCGCACTCCACCGGAGGGCGGGGACGAGATATCCAAGCGATTTGCCGACACCCGTCCCCGCCTCGAGGAGGCCGATCCCGCCGGAGTTGTATAGTTGCGCGATACGCGCGGCCATCGCGCGCTGGCTGGGTCGGTCCTCGTAGCGCGGATGAATTCGCGCAATCGGTCCTTCCTCGCCCAGATCGCGCTCCATCTCGTCGCGTCCCAGCGATTGCTCCGGTTCCGCCTTCGGCACTTCGACGACGACATACAGTCGCTCCGCGTCGTTGTCCACAATGCCGAAACCAACGCCGTCGTCGTAGACGCGTGCGGCCACTACCATGTCGGGCTCGGACGGATCGAGCACACCTGAGGGATGGTTGTGCACCAGCATCTCGCCACGATTGGCGAATCCCGGCAAGGCGAGCACGCTCATCACGTCTCCGCGGGAGACGACGCGCGCTGTTTCTACCGCGCCATCTTCATCCACGCCGCAGGCAAAACAGACCTCATTCCCTCCCGCGAGCCGGATAGCCGCTCGGATTGCCGCAGCCGCTTTCGGATGCAGTCGTGCGGTTTTGGGAAGCGTGGCGGGCACAGTGAAACGTAGCAGCCGGACCGGGAGGTCGGCTTGACGCCTTGTCGGCTTGTCGAAGCCGAGAAGCCGAAAAGCCGAAAAGCTGACGCACCGTCTCTACGTCTTCAACGGCTTCTTCTTCGCGGCCGGAAACAACACGTTGTTGAGGATCAGCCGATATCCCGGGCTGCTCCTGCGAAGTGACAGGTCTGTCGGGGCGTTGCCGATCGCGTGCTGCGGATCCTCGGGATCGTGCCCGCCATAGTACGTCCACGTACCCTTGCCATAGTCGCCATGGATGTACTTCACCCACGGCGCGCCTTCCTCGAAGGCGAGAACGGTAACGCCAGGCTTCAGCGCCGCCTTGTTGAAGCTCGTGGTGACCCCATAGAAGTCCGCGATCACGGAACGCTGGTTCTGCACGAGCATCGCGGCGACGGGATCGAACTTTGCCGAGAAGTTGAAGAGGGTGAACGCACCCAGCGGCTGGCGACGTCCCGGAACGTTCACCTGATGGCCATCGATGTCGCTCATCGCGTTGACGAATGGCGACTGTTCGAGGTGTGCTCCCTGGAACGCCATCGCGCGCTTCCAGTCCATCTTGGAATCCGCGTTG
>DASPMP010000240.1:0-19233 GCA_035626995.1 Gemmatimonadaceae bacterium | reverse complement strand
GTTCCTGCCTCGGCTTCCGCGGGGTCGGTTGCACCGATCGCCTTGCGGAGAGCCGCGACGGCCCCGGATTTCTCGAGGATCATCGGCATGCACGTGCCCGAGGTCATGAAGGAGACCAGCGACTTGTAGAAGGGCCGCTCCCGATGCACCGCGTAGAACTCACCGGCCTGGGCCTCGGTCATGCGCATCACGCGCGCGGCGCGCACCTTGAACCCGCCGGCCTCCAGATGCGCGAGGATCTTTCCTGCCTTGCCGGCGCCGAAGGCGTCGGGCTTGATGATGGTCAGTGTATAGTTGCCGCTCGTCATCTCTTCTTTGCCTTCTTCGCAGTTATGGTGGTCGGCCTGGCTTTCTTGGTCGTCGCTTTCGCCTTGTGCTTCGCTGCTGATTTCGCCGTCTGTTTCGTGATTTGTTTCGTCGTTGGTTTCGCCGTTGGCTTCATTTTGGATTTGAGTCGCGCCTGCAACAGCTCGACGAAATCCTTCGGGCGCTTCGCGACGCCCATACCTGCCTCTTCGAATGCCGCGATCTTCTCGGCAGCGGTCCCCGATGATCCGGAGATGATGGCGCCCGCGTGACCCATCCGCCGGCCCGGAGGGGCGGTCTGTCCGGCGATGAAACCGACGACGGGCTTCGTCATGTGCTTCCTGATGTATGCCGCGGCTTCCTGTTCGTCGGTGCCGCCGATTTCACCCATCATGGCGACCGCCACGGTTTCCGGATCTGCCTCGAACGCCTTGAGACAGTCGATGAAGTTCGTCCCATTGATCGGGTCTCCACCGATGCCGACGCAGGTGGATTGTCCGAGTCCGGCGCGGGTCAGCTGATACACGACCTCGTAGGTCAGCGTCCCCGAACGACTCACGACACCAATCCGTCCGGGGGTGCAGATGCGACCGGGAATGATGCCGATCTTCGTCTTTCCCGGCGTAATCAGTCCAGGGCAATTCGGCCCGATGAGTCGCGCCCCCTTCTCCTTCACAAAGGGGTAGACGCGCGTCATGTCGAGCACCGGAACGCCCTCGGTGATCGCGACGATCAGTTTGATCCCGGCGTCCGCCGCTTCCATGATCGCGTCGGCAGCGAATGGTGGCGGCACGTAGATGACGGTGGTGTTCGCTCCCGTCTCGCGCACCGCGTCATGCATGGAGTTGAAGATCGGTACCGTATTCTCGAACTTCTGGCCGCCCTTGCCGGGCGTCACTCCGCCCACGACGCGGGTGCCATACTCGATCATCTGCTGCGTATGAAACGAACCATCGCGGCCGGTAATCCCCTGCACGATCAGCGTCGTGCTCTTGTCAGCGAAGATGCTCACGCGGCCTTCCCTCCCGTCGCGAGCTGGACGGCCTTCTTCACAGCTTCGTCCATGTCGGTCATCGCCGAAAAGCCATTCTCCTTCAGGATTTTCACCGCGATCTCCTCATTCGTGCCGGTGAGCCTGATCACGATCGGCACCTTGAGCGGATTCTGTTTCGTTGCCGTGACGATCCCATTCGCGACGTCATCGGTGCGGGTTATGCCGCCGAAGATATTGAAGAGGATGGCCCGGACGCTGGAATCGCTGGTGATGATCCGCAACGCGTTGACCACCTTCTCCGGGTTCGATGAGCCGCCGATGTCGAGGAAGTTCGCTGGCTCCCCGCCATAGAACTTCACGAGGTCCATCGTCGCCATCGCGAGGCCGGCGCCGTTCACGCAGCAGCCAACATTGCCGTCGAGCTTGATGAACGTGAGGTTCGCGTTGCGTGCCTGCACCTCACTCGGCTCTTCCGCCGTCTCGTCGCGCAGCTTGGCAAGGTGCGGGAGGCGATCCAGCTCGTTGTCATCGATGGACATCTTCGCGTCGAGCGCGATGACCTCACCCTGCGGGGTGACGACCAGCGGGTTGATTTCCGCCAGCGAGCAGCCGGCTTTCATGAATGCGGAATACAGCTGCTGCATGATCTTCGCGGCGGCCCGCACCTGCTTCACGTCGCGGTAGAGAAAAAAGCCCAGTTGCGACGCCTGATACGGCGTGAGCCCGTAGCGCGTATCCACCGGCAGCTTCATGATCTTGTCCGGCGTCTTTGCGGCGACTTCCTCGATGTCGATGCCGCCGGCGGGACTTACCATGAACACCGGCTTCTTCGCGGCGCGATCGACGATGATACCGACGTACGCCTCGGTGGCGATGTCGGCGGCGGCGGTGACCAGCACCTTGTGCACGGTCAATCCCTTGATCTGCATGCCCAGGATGTTGGTTGCGCGTTCGCGCGCTTCCTGCGCGTCCTTCGCGAGCTTGACGCCGCCGGCCTTGCCGCGGCCGCCCGCATGCACCTGCGCCTTCACGACAACCGGCCCGCCGATCTTGCGGGCAATGGCTTCCGCTTCGTCGGGCGTCGTTGCCACGTCGCCGGCGGGAATGGGAATCCCCTCCGCACGCAGCAGCTCCTTCGCCTGATATTCGTGGATGTTCACTCGTTCTCCAATGATGCAGTAATGGTGGTTCCTGCCTTGCCGCGGACGGCATCCCGTCCGCGCGCCAGTTCGGTGATCGTTGCGCGACCGCCCGTACGGCGCACGAAGTCTATTGCAGCCCTGATCTTCGGCGCCATGCTGCCTTCGCCGAATTGTTTCTCGCGATCAAGGCGCTCGGCGTCATCCGCCGTAATTCGGGTCAGCGGCCGCTGGGTCGGCTTGCCCCAGTCGAGGTAGACAGCATCGACGTCCGTGAGGATCAGCAGGAGCTCGGCTCCGAGATCGCGCGCCAGCACGGCCGCAGCAAGATCCTTGTCGATGACGGCGTCCACCCCTTCCCATCCCAGGACTGGATGGTCGTAAATCGGAGCCCCGCCTCCGCCCACCGCAATGACCAGGACCCCGGAATCGACCAGCGTCTTGATGACGGGTAGTTCGTGGATGGCGAGGGGGCGAGGACTGCCCACGACGCGCCGCAGCTTGCCGTGCCCGTCCTTTCGAATGGTGTGTCCTTCCGCTTCCAGTTCGGAAGCCCGCTTCGGGCTCACCGGTCGTCCGATGAATTTTGTCGGTTGCTGCAATGCCGGATCGTTCTGGTCGACATGGACCTGCGTCACGATCGTCGCTACGCGCCGCGGCGAGTTGAGTCGTCGCAGTGCGTTGTCAATGGACTGCTGGATCATGTACCCGATCCAGCCCGCCGTGGCCGCGACGAGGACGCCAAGGGGTAATGGAGGCGCGTCGAGCCGGGCCAGCTCATTGCGAACCAGTTCGTCGCCGACCTGCGGGCCGTTGCCATGGACCACGCAGACGTTCCAGCCGTCGAGGGCGAGATCCACGATGGGGCCGAGGCTTTCCCGTGTGTGCCGGAATTGGTCGTGGATGTTCGCGCGTTCTCCTGAAGGGGCGAGTGCGTTTCCACCCAGGGCAATCACCGCGACAGGAGTGATCTTTTCGGACGCCTTGCTGCGCCGGCGCCGCGGAATGCGTTCCGTCATCTAGCGCTGGCCCTGGCCAAGGAGCGCGCCGAGTGCGTCGAACGCGCGTCCGTACGCGGCCCAGTCCCCTCGTGCGATCGCACGGCGCATGTCGTCGTAGAGTCGTTGCACGGTCCGTCGGAAATCCGCGGGGGTTGAACGCGTCGTATCCGGAAAGCGACCGGCAAGCGCAAGCAGCGTGCGCGCCGACCGTACCGTGTCCCCCATGGCGGAAGACACGTACAGAAGTCGCGGGGTAGCCGCGCCGCGCCAGTCGTATCGCGGTTGCACGAGCACGACGCGACCAGCGACGGGAACCGTGCGTACGAAGCCGCGGACGAGCATCGTGGCCCCGCCGAGCGTATCCGCGGCGCGAAGTCGATCGATGGCTTCAATCCACATCTGCCCTGGTTCCGGCGCCGGAATCCAGGCGGTGCGATGGGTCTGACCTCCGAGGGCGACGATCACGCCGACAATCCGCTCCGACCGATCCAGCAGCGGAAGGACGTAGCCGGTCGTTCCGAGTGCCGGGAAGGCAATCACCGGCGCCGGCGTGCCGGCCAGCGCGCTGTCCGGGCCCTCGTCGGTGGGCAGGTGGCGAGGCGTACTGGCCTCGTCCCGTGCGCCGTACCGCCCGAAGGCAGTCGCCTGCGCGAGCGCGCCATCCCGTGCCGGTGGCAGCTGGCGCAGCAGTCCTTCGGGGAATTCCGTCGCACGCCGAAACAGCCCCGGAAAACGCTGCCGCCAGGTTGCCGCAATCGGGTTGAGCGCTGAGTCAGCTACGAGTACGACGCGCCCTGTTGCCGCGTTCACCAGCGCCGTCGCCGAGTGCTGAAAGTACGCCCGCTCTTCTCCGGCGATCACCATACGCCGGCTGAGTGGGTACGTCGCCGATGACGCATACAGTTCGACCGCCCAGAGCAGCGAATCGGACATCCACAGCGGCGCGATGGATGACCCCTGCGCGAAAAACGGAGCAAGGGCGCGCACGCGGTCACGGACGTCGCGCCGGGTTACCAGTTTTGGCGCTGGGCCGGTTGCCTCCCCCATCAACCGCACGTTCTGCATGCTCAACGCGTGGGCGATGCGTGAACTGGCGCTCTCCAGTGATGGCGCGGCGATGCGCCGCAACGAATCCACCACGGTAATGGGCCGCGCGGTGGAATCGGCTCCGACGATGGTCCGCAGCGCGAGACGCTCGCGCGCGGGCATGATGCGAATGACTTCGCCGCCGTTGTCCGCCGTTCCGGCGAGATGAATCAGCGGCGTGCCCGTCAGCGTGTCAGCGGGCATCGCGGCCACGATGCCGCTGTCCGTCGCAAACCAGCCCACCGTTCCCGTACCACGCTCGGCCGACCGCTCGAGGGCCGCGGCGTCCCAGAGCGGGACATGGGGCGCGGCCTCAGCGAGGGAATTGAACACGAGGCCCGGATGGTCGCGGGTGATGCCGTCCACGTTGAATGCGCGTCGCGTGTGCGATGCACGGATTCCTTCGTACGGCCGCTCACGCACGACCGCGTCCGTGGCCATCATTCGCCGCGCGACGAAAGGGGCGATCTGTCTGGCAATGAGTGCAGCGACGATCACACCGGTCAAGGCAGCGAACGCGAGGCGCATCTGGCCGGTCCAGCCCGACCACAGCACCACGAGCCCGGCGCCGAGTGCGACCAGCGCCATCACGAGACTCGCGGGAATTGTCACCTTGTGATCCAGCGCCGTGAACGCGCCATCGGGGGCACTCCCCCTGCCGAGCACGGTGTACATCTCGAGGCGGTAGTGCCACGCCAGCACGAGCAGCAGCGCGCCGGCGAGCATGACGAGATGCCGACGCACGTAGCCCGAGACATACAGTCCTCCCTGCTCCCATCGCAGGCTCGGCGTCAACGCGTACAACAATACGACAAGCCCAATGACGACGAGCACCATCGTCATGGTCCAGGTGAACAGCGAAAGCTCGAGGGGCAGGCGAAATACGAAGAACGACAGATCGGCCGCGAAGTATGGATCCGTCTCGCCAAACGGCACGCCGGCGCTGGCGCCGAGGAAGCGACTCCAGTCACGCTGCGACCATGCGAGGATGACGCCGATCAGTAGGGAGAGCGCCCCCGCGGTCCACGACAGTTGCCGGCGCGGGACTTCCTCGCCGATATCCAGGTTGCCAATCCGCCGCGGCAGTACCAGCGACACGACAGACTGGCGCACGGCATACAGATTCGCGAAGACGAACAGTGATGCCACGGTGCCGCACAGCAACCGGAGCACGGTCAGCGCGACATACTTGGCTCGCCAGATTTCGGCCGAACCCAGGGCTGCGTACCAGAGGTAATCGGTGTAGACCTCGGCGATGACCCGCCCCGCGAGCAGGAGCAGCGCCGCGCCGGCAATGACCACCAGGAGCCAGCGCCGCCCTCCCACGGCTACACCCGCACGCCCTGACTCCGCAGCCAGCCTTCCATCTCGTTGCGGATCTCGCGCAGGCGCTCCGGGGTGCGCGCTTCATAGCGTGCGACGAGCACCGGTTGCGTGTTCGACGCCCGGATGAGTCCCCAGCCATCGCCATAGAGCACGCGAACGCCATCGACGTCGTTGACATCATGCAGCCCGCGGAAATGCGCGACCGCACGGTCCACGATGCCGAACTTCTCGCTTTCGTCGACGTCGATGCGAATCTCGGGTGTCGACACGAAGTCCGGGACGTCGGCGAGCAATTGCTTCACCGTCTTCCCGCTGTCCGCGGCAATCTTGAAGAGCCGCGCGGCGCCGTAGAGCGCATCGTCGTGACCGTAGAAGCCTTCCGTAAAGAACATGTGGCCCGACATCTCCCCCGCGACCGGCGCGTGCGTTTCCTTCATCTTGTCCTTGATGAGGGAATGGCCGGTCTTCCACATGACGGGCTTTCCCCCGGCCTTTGTAATCGCGTCGGGAAGCGCCTGCGAGCACTTCACGTCGAAGATGATCGACTGGCCTTTTCCCGTGCGCGCGAGCACATCCTGCGCGTAGAGGATGAGGATGCGGTCTCCCCAGATGATGCTGCCGTCGCCGTCAACGAGGCCGATACGGTCCGCGTCGCCGTCGAACGCAACGCCCATCTCTGCTGCGTCCTTACGGACCGCGGCAATGATGTCCTCGAGGTTCTCGGGCACCGTCGGGTCGGGATGGTGATTGGGAAAGGTGCCGTCGCTCTCGCAGAACAGACCCCGCCCTTCCACGCCAAGTCGTTTGAAGAGCTGCGGCGCCACCAGTGCACCGGCGCCGTTGCCGCAATCGTAGACGATCCGGAGCTTTCGCTTCAACGGCCCGATACGCTTCGCGATGTCGTCGATATAGCGATCGATGAGCGCCTCTTCGCGAACCGATCCGCGCGCGCCGGTGCGCGGCGCGCGGGACGTGAGCTGGTACAGCTGCTGGATAGCGTCGCCGTGCATGGAGCCAGTACCAACGCTGAGCTTGAAGCCGTTGTACTCGGGCGGGTTGTGCGAGCCCGTGATCTGGATGCCGCCAGTGACGCCGACGTGGTGGAGACTCCAGTACAGCAGTGGCGTCGGCACGACTCCGATATCCACGACATCACGGCCAGCGCCGGTGAGGCCATCCACAAGGGAATCGCGGAGCATCTGCCCGCTCGGTCGGTTGTCACGGCCGACGGCAACGGCGCCGGTCATCCCGTGATCGTCGAGGTACGCGGCATAGGCGCGACCCACGGCGAGCGCGACATCGGCCGTGAGATCACGGCCCACGATTCCGCGCACGTCATACTGCCGGAATATTCCGGCGGGGATACGACCTGAAGTCACAAGCACACCCTCACGCGGCGAAAGACGCGGCGGCTATCGGCCGCCGCTGATGGGTGTGAACCCGAACGCAGATGTGGGCTCGAGTCGCGGATGCCCTTTGCTGGCCACCGCCTGAACCCAGTTCGGATATACACCAAGGATGAGGATGCCCACCACCGTCACCGCGAGCACGACCCGGGTGAGCAATGGCGTCGGCGGAACCGCATCGGCTTCCGCTTCCGAAGGCGCGGGCCTCATGAACATCACGACAATGACATACAGATAGTAGCCGGCGGACACGACGCTCGTGAGCACGAGAGCGACGGCCAGCATCGTCTGTGGCACCGGCGCCTGGAGCGCGGCACGGATGACGTACCACTTTGCGAAGAACCCGGCGCCGCCGAAGATCGGGAATCCCAGGAGCGCGAGCATCAGGACGGCCATTCCCGCAGCCATCCATGGCCGTCGGGCCCAGAGACCCGACAGCTCGTCGATCATGACCGTCGTCCGTCCGGGTCGTGTCATGGCGATGACCACGGCAAACGCACCGAAGGTGGCGAGCGTGTAGATGAACAGGTAGAACAACATTGCCGATGCGCCCTGCACCGTCCCCGGGGTGATGGCGACCAGGAGATATCCGGCGTGGCCAATGCTCGAGTAGGCGAGCATCCGCTTCAGGTTTCGTTGGGCGAGCCCCACCGCATTACCGACGATCATCGTCATGACCGCCAGGCCGGCCAGCGCGGTATGCCACATGTCGTATGCGCCCGGGAAGGCTTCCAGCCAGACGCGCAGGAACGAGGCAAATGCCGCGGCCTTGACCGTCGCCGCCATGAAGGCGGTGATCGACGACGGAGCGCCGTCGTACACGTCTGGTGCCCACATATGGAACGGCACGGTCGCGACCTTAAACCCGAAGCCGATGATCAGGAACGCGATCCCCGCCAGCATGAACGCGCTGAAAGTCGACGGCCCGAGTGCAGACATGCGCTCCGCGATCACGGCGAGGTTCGTTGTCCCCGTGGCACCATACACGAGCGCGATACCGTAAAGCATGAATGCGCTCGAGAAGGCACCGAGCAGGAAATACTTCAGGGCCCCCTCGGCGGCCCGCTCGCTTCGCCGGTTCAACCCCGCCAGCGCATAGACCGCAATGGACATGAGCTCGACCGCGAGGAACACAATCATGAGGTCGCGCGCCGCAGCGAGGAGCATCATCCCGGCAGCGGCGAACAGGATCAGGACATGTGTTTCCGCAATGCCGACACCGCTGCGGTCGTTGTCGTCGCGCGCGAGCGCGATCGCGAAGATCGTCCCGATGAGGATGATCACATTCGCCATCCACCGGAAATTATCCACGGCGATCGGTCCGGGAGGCGCCGTGAACCCTTTCAGCAGATACCAGCCGGACGCCAGCATGGCGAGAACGGCGACGGCGATCGCCCCGACCGCGACGGATCCCTGATGCTTCGCGCTGTCCGGGCGCCAGGCGGCCCACAGCAGCAGCGCCATGGCGCCCGCAATGAGTATGAGGTCGGGGCCGAGCGCGATGGTAAGCTCGCGCGGAACGGACAGGTTCAGGGACTGGATCATCGCTCGGCGAACCCGCGGTAAGCGCGTGCCTCAACCTGTTGGACGAATCGGGTGGCGGCCACTTCCATGCGTCGCAGCACCGGCGTTGGATATACCCCGAGCCAGATGATGCATGCCACCAGCGGCGCCATCAGCGCGAGCTCGCGGCGGTTGAGATCAGGGATGTGCATGTTCTCAGGCTTGTCCATCGCATTGAAGAGGATGCGCTGAATCGCCCAGAGCAGGTAGGCCGCGGCCAGGATGACGGCCGTCGTGGCAATGAACGCGAGGACGGGCTGTGTCTTGAACGCCCCGAGCAGGACCAGGAACTCTCCGATGAATCCATTGGTTCCGGGCAGCCCGATGCTGCTGAGTGAGACGAGCGTCAGCAATGCGGCAAACAGCGGGACCGTTCGCGCGATGCCGCCATACGAATCGATCAACCGCGTATGACGCCGTTCGTAGATCATCCCGATGAGGAAGAACAGCGCGCCGGTGGAAATGCCGTGGTTGATCATGACCAGGAGCGCGCCCTGGACGCTCTGCACCGTGAGGGCAAAGATCCCGAGCATCACGAAGCCGAGATGGCTCACGGACGAATACGCGACGAGCTTCTTGAAGTCGGGTTGGACCAGCGACACGAGTGCGCCGTAGACGATGCCGACGACCGCGAGTCCGAGGATGATCGCTCGGACGGTGGGATGCAGCGCGGCGTCCGGGAAAAGCGGGACGGCAAGGCGGATGAACCCGAAGGTGCCGAGCTTGAGCATGATCCCCGCCAGCACCACGGATCCGGCCGTCGGTGCTTCGACGTGTGCATCAGGCAGCCAGGTGTGAAACGGGAACATCGGCACCTTCACCGCGAACGCGAGGAAGAAGGCACCAAACAGCCACAGGGCGCTGGTGGGACCCACCCGCACCGTCTGCATGATGTAGTCGTACGAAAAATTCGGGATGCCGGTGCGCGGGTCGGCGGCGGACAGGCCGAGGTAAATGATCGCCACGAGCATCAGCAGCGAACCGACCATCGTGTAGATGAAGAACTTGACGCTCGCGTAGATCCGGCGCTCGCCCCCCCAGATGCCGATGATGAAATACATCGGCACCAGCATCACTTCCCACATCACGTAGAACAGGAACAGGTCGAGCGACATGAACACGCCCAGCATGCCTGTGGTCAGCAGGAGCATCAGCGCGTAGTACCCATGCGTGCGTGTGCGAACCCCCGTCCAGCTGCCCAGCACCGACAGCACCATGATGAACGTCGTCAACAGGATCATCATCATTGCGATGCCGTCGACGCCCAGGGCAAAGCGAACGCCCCACGCGGGCACCCAGGCGGCGTCGAACACGGCTTGCCACTCGGCCACAGCGGGATCGAACGCCCACCAGAGCCCGAGGGATACGATGAACTCGACCAGCAGCACTGCGAAGGCGAGCATGCGCGGACCGCTGGCGATGCCGGAGGCGATCTCGTCGCCCCCGACCGCGATCCCGCGGCGCTTGGGCGTCGGGGTCAGCCAGATGAGCGCCGCGCCAATCACAGGAATGGCCAGGAGCGCCGGCAACACCCAGTCCATGTATCCGATGGAACTCAGAAAGTCGCGCATTGATCAGCGAAGAGTGACGGCACCGACGACGAACAGGACTCCGAGGACCAGCACCCACGCGTATGTGCCCACCTGCCCCGACTGCAGCGCAGAGCCCATCCAGCCGACACCACGCGCAAACCACGCGCTGCCGTTCACCATCAATCCGTCGATGAGCCCGATATCGATGCCGCGCCACAACAGGTTCCGCGACGTGGCGTATGTCGGCTGCACGATGACGCGGTCGTACGTCTCATCGACGTAGTACTTGTTCTCCAGAACACGCTCGAAGCCCTCGGACGCAGGTGACTGCGCCTTCGGGACAAGCGCCTCCGGTTTCAGCCTGCGCCAGGCGAGCAGAATACCGATCGCAGCGATCGCCACGGCCGCACCGATGAGTGTGTACTCCACCGAGTGTGACAGATGCGGCGCCGCGCCATTGGTGACCTGTTTGGCCGATTCGCCTACGACGGGATCGAGCCAGTGCTCCAGGGTGCCCACCGGTCCGAGCGGAAGGATCGCCGGGAGATTCAGCCATCCCCCGACCGCGCTGAGGACGCCAAGGATCACCAGCGGACCGGTCATGACCCAGGGTGCTTCCGCGAGATGGTCACGCTCCTTCTCGCCGGAGCGGTTCGGACCGTGGAAGGTATAGATCATCATCCGCGTCATGTAGATCGCGGTCATCAGCGCCGCCGCGAGGCCGAGGGCATAACAGGCGTACAGGACGAATGATCCCGGGATGCCAAGCCAGCTGGCGTCCGCCAGCGTCGACCCGTGCGTACGGGCATACACGCCCGCGAGGATCTCGTCCTTCGAAAAGAATCCGGAGAACGGCGGCACACCCGCGATGGCGAGCGTCGCGATCCACATCAGTGCCCACGTCCACGGCATGTATTTGCGCAGCCCACCCATGTTGCGCATGTCCTGCGCATCATCGTGGTTGTGCGTCGCGTGGTAAGCGCGGTGCATCGCGAAGATCACCGATCCCGACCCGAGGAACAGCAAGGCCTTGAAGAAGGCGTGCGTCACCAGGTGGAAGACCCCAGCCGTGTACGCACCGACGCCAACGCCGACGAACATGTATCCGAGCTGGGACACCGTGGAGTATGCCAGCACCTTCTTGATGTCCCACTGCTTCAGGCCGATCGTGGCGGCGAACACCGCCGTGAGCGCGCCGACGACTACCACCGTGAGGGACGCGACTGGGGCGAGGGCGAAGAGAAAATGGCTCCGCGCGATGAGGTAGACGCCTGCCGTCACCATGGTCGCCGCATGGATGAGCGCGGAAACCGGGGTTGGTCCAGCCATGGCATCGGGCAGCCACACGTAGAGCGGGATCTGTGCGCTCTTGCCCGTACACCCGAGGAACAGGAACAGGCAAATGGCGGTCACGAGGATGCCGCCGAAGGCAAGATTGCCGGCCGACGCTTCGAGCTGCTGGAAGTCGAGCGACCCGAGGTTCGCGAACAGCAGGAACATCGCGATCAGGAACCCGAAATCACCGATCCGGTTGACGATGAATGCCTTCTTCCCAGCGTCAGCGTTGGCTTTCTCGCTAAACCAGAAGCCGATGAGCAGATAGGAACACAAGCCCACCCCTTCCCACCCGATGAACAGCACCGGGTAATTCGCTCCGAGGATCAGCAGGAGCATGAAGAAGACGAACAGGTTCAGGTACGCGAAGTACCGGGGATAGCCCGGATCGTCTCGCATGTACCCGATGCTGAAGATGTGGATGAGCGTGCCGACACCCGTCACGACCAGCAGCATGACCAGCGAGAGCTGATCGACCATCAGTGCGGCATCGATGGTCAAGTCGCCGGCCACCATCCAGGTGAAATACCGCTGGACGAACGGATCCTCGGTTCCTGCCGCCTTGTACGCGAGAAAGATCGCGATCGACAACGCGAACGACAGCAGGAGTACCGCAGGACCAACGATGCTTGCGACACCCGCGTACCGATGCCGCGCGACCGCATGATGATCGTCGCCATGCGCGGTGTCATGTCCGCCGTTGTGTCCGGCGTCATGTCCGCCGTCATGTCCGCCGTCATGTCCGCCGTCATGCCCGGCTGAGGGATCTGCGGGACCGAGCGTCGTCGCATGCACGAGCGACAGGCCCCCGTTGATCACAAACCCGAGTAACGGCAGCACAGGGACGAGCCACAACCACTCGACCGCGGTTCCGGCGAGCGCCCCTGATGCAGGGTTCGACACTTCCTGGATCAGCATCAGCCTTTGAGCAGGTTGATATGCTGCAGATTGACCGTCTGCCGGTGCCGGAACAGCGCGATGATGATCGCGAGCCCTACGGCCGCTTCAGCGGCCGCGACGGTCATGACGAAAAAGACGAAGACCTGCCCCGCCACCCCGTATACCTGGGCGAAAGCCACAAACGCGAGGTTCACGGCGTTGAGCATCAGCTCGACGCACATGAAGATGATGATCGCATTGCGTCGCGTGAGCACTCCGACGACGCCGATGACAAAGAGCACCGCGGAGAAGAAGATCGACTCAGCGAGCATCGGTCCTCCGGCGTCCGAGTACCACGGCACCCACAATCGCGGTCAGCAGCACGATACTCGTCAGCTCGAACGCGAGGAGGTATTCGGTAAATAGCGGGCGCGCGATCGGGGCAATGGCGCCCTCACGCGCAACCTGCTGCGCGATGCTTCCCGGCTCGAGGCTCAGCCGCTCCGGAACCCGCGCCCGCGCGAGTACGGCGACCTGCGCAAGGAGCGCCAGCCCAACGAGCCCCGCCGCGAGCTTCCAGCCGGTGCCCCGCATATCCTCGAGTTCCGCCGGATGGCCGAGGTTCAGGAGCATGATGACGAACAGGAACACCACCATGATGGCGCCGGCGTAGACCAGTACCTGGATGGCACCAATGAAGTGCGCGTCCAGCATGACATAGAGGGCGGCCAGGCTGAACATCGTGTTCACGAGCCAGAGCGCCGCCGAGACCGGACTCTTGCGCGTGACGAACAGCAGCGCCGACACCATTGCGATGATGCCGAACAGGTAAAAATGAAACGTGTAGAAAAGCGGAAAGTCGCCTTGCGGCATCACTCACCCTTGGGGTCAGCGGGATCCCACATCTCGCACACGGGATGCGTCTGCGCCATCAGCCGCTCCAGATCGTAGACAAACCCTTCGCGACTGTACTCGGCGTTCTCGTAATGCCGCCCGACGTGGATGGCTTCTTCCGGACAGACTTCCTGGCAATACCCGCAGAAGATGCAGCGGAACTCGTCGATCTCGAACACGAGCGGATAGCGGTTGCCCTTCTCGTCTTCGCCCGGTACGAGCTTGATGCAGTTCGACGGGCAGACCGTGGGGCACAGGCCGCAGGCCACGCACTTCGCCTTCCCGTCTTCCGTGGTGAGCATCCGGTGGGTGCCCCGCCACCGCGGGGACAGCGACCATTTCTCCTCCGGATACTGCACAGTGACTTTTTCCTGAAACATGTGCTTCAGGGTCACCGCCATTCCCTTCAGCGTCGCGCGCAGATAGCTCGCTTCGTTGATTGGCCGTTCGAGGACCTTCACACCAATTGCCATTACCGGGTTGCCTCCACAGGCACTTCCCCTTCACGCATGCGAGCCGCAGTCACGGCGCGCAGTCGCGCGAGATGTCGCGCATCGAGACGGGAGTACGCGGGGCTCACAATCCGCCCGCGATCGAGGACGAAGAACAGGACGATCACCAGCAGCACGTTGATGGCGAAGAGCACCGCGTGGAACTGCCACGATGCCGGCGAGTAGCCAGCCAGCTGCAGTCCAAGCACCGCGCTCGCGATCACGAGGATGTATGCCAGTGCCGTCGGGAGCAGGATCTTCCACCCCAGGGACATCAATTGGTCATAGCGGAACCGCGGCAGCGTCCAGCGGATCCACATATAGAAGAACACGAAGAACAGGATTTTCGCGAAGAAGAAGAGCGTGGTGAGCAGGGTTTTGAGCCCCGTGTGCGGCGCCACGTTGTCCCAGCGCGTGAAGGGCAGGTCCCAGCCGCCGAAAAAGAGCGTGGCCATCAGGGCGCTCGCGGTCACCATGTTGGCGTACTCCGCAATGAAGAACATCGAGAACTTCATCGCGCTGTACTCGGTGTGATAGCCGGTGATGAGCTCGGACTCGGCTTCGGGCAAGTCGAAGGGGAGCCGGTTCGTCTCGGCGAATGCCGCGATCAGGAAAATGATCCAGGCGATCGTCGCGGTCGCCGCATGCCAGGAGAGGGGTCCGGCGATCGACTGCTGCTGCACGATCTGATTCAGCGAGACGTTCCCCGCCAACAGCAACACCGGAATGGTCGCCATCCCCATCGCAATCTCGTACGATACCATCTGCGCGCTGGAGCGCAGTCCGCCGAGCAGCGAATACTTGTTGTTCGACGACCAGCCGGCGAGCACGATGCCGTAGATGCCGATGGACGTGATGGCCAGAATGAACAGGAAGCCGATTGGCATTGGGGCGAGGGCCATTTCGATGGTCCCCCAGCGCGAGTCCCACGGCGCGCCGAACGGTATCACCGCCCAGGCGAGCAAGGCAGGAATGAATGCCAGCGCGGGAGCGATCACGAAAATCGGCTTGTAAGCCGCATCGGGATACGTCTCTTCCTTCATGATGTTCTTGAGACCATCCGCCGCCGGCTGCAGCCAGCCCTTCCCCACGCGGTTCGGGCCATGCCGGTCCTGCATCCACGCCGAGACCTTCCGTTCGGCGAGGGTGAGGAGGGCGACGCCAACGAGATAGATCGTGAACACCACGATCATCTTGATGATGGTCGCCGTCATGAACACGGTCATGCTTTGCGGCGGTACCGCCGACTGCAGCAGTGCGAGGGAGGCGATCATGACCGCGCTCCCACGGTCGTACTGGCGATCGCGCTCCCCTTCAACCCGAGCGCCTGGTACGTGAGTCCCTGAAACGCGGCGACCTCCTTTGCGAGCGCGCCGAATACGTCGCCCGGAAGGAACAGATCGGTCTTCTCGCCGAGGGCAGTCAGGACGTCGGCAACGACCCACCAGCTCGGGCGTGCGAACCCCGGCGGTGACTTTGCCTGCGTGAAGCGCTGGACGCGTCCGCGGAGGTTGGTAAACGTGCCTTCTTCCTCCGCCATGTTGGCGATCGGAAGCACGACGGCGGTTTTCGACACCGCCCACTTCGGCAGTGTGGTACCGATGACGATAATCGCGCTTGCGCCGGTCACGTCCACCGCGTCCATGCCGGCCAGCTCTTCATCCGCGACGACGAGGACGTCTCCAGCCCTCATGCCGGACAGCGGAGCGTCCGAACGCGTGAAGCCAAACAGCTCGGCGCCCCGGGCGTTGGCCGCTCGGTCTCGGCGGAGTGCGAGGTCTTCGACGCCCGGCAGCGGGGCCTCATCGCCCTGGGGAACGCGAAAAGCGCCTGCACCTCCCGTCTTTCGCATGAGCTTCGCCAGCAGGTAGAGCGCCTCATTCGATAACATCGGGGACGCCAGCACAAACGCACGCTTGCCTGTGAGCAGCTTCCCCGCCGCCGCCAGCGCCCCGTCGAAGTCGGTGGGTCCCATGCCGCCGGGTCCGCGAACGTGCGGAACGTCCACACGATCCTGCCGGTTCAACCAGCGGTAGTTCAGCCGGCCATGGTCACACATGAAGTACTTGTTCACGTCCTCATTCGGACGTGGACGCAGGCGCACGACCACATTGTCGCGCGTCTCGATCATCATGTTGCATCCCTGGGAGCAGTTCGGGCACACCGATGCGGCCCGGTCCATTTCCCAGGCTCGCGCCTTGTTGAGCGAATCCTTCGACAGCAGGGCGCCGACGGGGCACAAGTCAATGACGTTCCCCGCCCACGGGTGTGTCAGGTCCTCTCCCTCGAACTTGCCGATGAGGGCGCGATCGCCACGCTCGCTGACGTTCAGCACGGGGTCGTGCGCGACGTCGTCCATGAATCGCACGCAGCGTGTGCAGAGGATGCATCGGTTGGCGACATACACCACATCACCGCCGAAATCCTCCACGGGATTGAACCGCTTCGGCTCGCGGTAGCGGCCCTCGCCGCGCCCTTCCTGGTAGGTGTAGTCCTGGAGCTCGCACTCTCCCGCCTGGTCGCAGATCGGACAATCGAGCGGGTGGTTGATCAGCAACATCTCGAGCACGCCCTTCCGTGCCTCGAGTGCCTTATCGGAATGGACGTGCACCACCTGCCCCTCAGCGGCGGCGGTGGCGCACGATGGCGCGAGCTTCGGCGCCTTCTCGACTTCGACGAGGCACATGCGGCACACGCCCGCCACCGGCAGGCCCGGGTGGTAGCAGTAGTGCGGGATGAGAATGCCCGCCGCCTTCGCCGCCTCGAGAATCGACGTGCCCATGGGGACGGTCACCTGGCGACCTTCGATGGTGAGGGTCACCGTGGTGGGCGGAGCAGCCGTCGGTGCCGTCATTATGCCACCGCCGGAACGACGTGAACCTTGCGCGTCTTGATCAGCGCTTCGAATTCACTGCGGAACTTGTTGATCCCGGAGACAACCGGTGTCGCGCAGGAATCGCTGAGGACGCAGATCGTCTTGCCGGTCATGTTGTCGGCGATGCTGAGCAACGTGTCGAGGTCCTCCGTGGAGCCGTCGCCGGCGGCGATCCGCTCGACGATCTTCGTCGTCCAGGCGGTGCCTTCCCGGCACTGCGTGCACTGCGCGCAGCTTTCGTGTGCGAAGAAGCGGGCCGCGCGGGCGATGAACTTCACCAGGTTCTGCGCGTCGTCCACCACGATGACGCCGCCGGAACCGAGCATCGTACCCTGCGCGACGAACCCTTCATAGTCCATCAGCGATGCATCCGCTTCGTCGACCGTCTGGATAGGAACGGAGATTCCACCCGGAATGATCGCCTTGAACTTCCGTCCGGGGAGCGGGCCGCCGCAGAGCTCATACAGGAAATCCTTGAACGGAAAGCCCATGGGCACCTCGTAGTTCCCGGGACGCGCGATATTGCCGCACACCGAGTACAGCTTGGTGCCCGTGCTCTTGGGATTATCCGCGCGCCCGAACTTCTTGTACCAGGCAGCGCCCTGCGTCAGGATGTGCGGTACGGCGCTGAGCGTCTCGACGTTGTTGATGGTCGTGGGCTGTCCGAACACGCCGGAGACGGCCGGGAATGGCGGCTTGATTCGCGGATTGCCGCGGCGTCCCTCGATCGAGTTCATCATCGCGGTTTCTTCACCGCAGATGTATGCGCCGGCGCCCTTGTGGACCCAGACGTTGACGGTCTTGCCGGATCCCATCGCATTCCTGCCGATGATGCCGGCCGCGCGCGCATCCCTGAGCGCCGCTTCCATGCGCTCGAGCGGTTCGGTGAACTCGCCGCGAATGTAGATGTAGCAGGTCTCCGCGCCGATCGCGTGGCACCCGATGGCGCATCCCTCGATGAGCGCGTGCGGTGTCCACCGCATGATCTCGCGGTCCTTGAAGGTGCCGGGCTCGGATTCGTCGGCGTTGCAGACGAGATAATGCGGCTTTCCGTCGCCTGGCTTCATGAACGACCACTTGATCCCCGTCGGGAACCCTGCACCACCGCGGCCGCGAAGGCCCGATTCCTTCACCACGTTCACGATGTCGGCGGGGCTCATTCCCAGCGCCGCTTCGAGCGCCTTGTACCCGCCGAGCTTCTTCCACCCGTCGACGGTGAGCGCGTCGCGGTTTCCGAAGTGCTTCGACAGCACTGCGGTTTCACGCGTGTGAGACTTGTGCGGATAACCCATTATTTCAGGCTGGCAAGAATTTCAGGCACCCGCGCCGGCGTGACTGATTCGACGAACTGTTCGTTGATCATGACGGGGGTCGCGAACCCGCACGCGCCCAGGCATTCGACCTCGATGACCGTGTACTTCCCGTCGTGGGAGGTGACGCCCAGCTCCTCACACCCCGTATGACGCAGGAACGCATCGCGCACTTCCTCAGCACCGCAGATCTGGCAGGGGGACGTGGTGCACACCTGGATGAAGTGTCGTCCCACCGGGTGCTGGTGGTACATGGTGTAAAAGGTGACCACGCCTTTCACGTAGGCCGGCGTCAGCTCCAATGCCTCAGCAACTTCGGCCATCCCTGGCTCACTCACCCAGCCGTGTGCCTCCTGGATCATCCAGAGCGCAGGGAGCAGCGCGGCCATCTTCGTGGGATAGCGCGACAGAATATCGTCCAGCTGCTTCCGCTTCTCGCCAACGAACACCTTCGCGTACGGCTCGTCTCCATGACCGTGCGTGTGTGACGCGTGCGCGGGCGCGTGCAATTCACCCATTTCCCTAGCCATGTCGCACCGCCGATGGGCGAGAGCCGAAAGCCGAAGGCCGATTCATCGGTCGATCTCTCCCATCACGATGTCGATGCTCGCGTTGATCGCGATCACGTCGGACAACAGGTGCCCCTCCACCATTTTGGGGATGGCTGACAGGTTCACGAATGCCGGCGGGCGGATGCGCCAGCGCACCGGCTTCGACGTTCCATCCGACACCATGTAGTATCCCTTTTCTCCTTTGGGACTTTCGACGGCGACGTAGGACTCACCAATCGGCGGACGCGGCCCTTCCATCACCTGCTTGAAGTGATGGATCATCGATTCCATGTCACTCGTCGCCTTGCTCTTCGGCGGCAGAATGACGCGATGGTCGTCGATGTTCACCGGGCCGTCCGGCAGGCGCTCGATGGCCTGCTCGATGATCCGAATGGACTGGAGCATCTCCTCCATGCGGACGAGGTATCGATCGTACACGTCGCCGTTCGTGCCCACGGGCACGTCGAAATCGTAGGTCTCGTAGTCGAGATATGGGAAGTCACGCCGGACGTCGTAGGCGACGCCGGAGGCACGAAGCATCGGAC
>DASPMP010000239.1:0-21858 GCA_035626995.1 Gemmatimonadaceae bacterium | reverse complement strand
TCTGCGCGACGTAATTCGCGCGGGCCTGTCGTGACGCGTACTTCATCTCCTCGCGCGCGATCATCTGCTCCGGCGTTTCGGCCTGGCTGTACAGGTTCTCCCAGATGAGCATCGTCGGCACGTTCCAGGTGCCAGCGGATTTCATCTCAGTCGCGATCACGCTGAACTTCGAGGGATCAACGCTCGCAATGAACTGCGCCATCGTGACCGCGCCCGGTGTCGCCAGCCGCGAGGCGATGTTGTCCGGCAGCGTGGCTTCCAGCATGCCGTCGAGGTGGTCCACTGTGGACTGCCGGGACGCGATGGCGTGCCGCAGGCCAACGGCCGCGGGCACGTGTCCCGCCCACGTGAATCCAACCTCGTTCGACGTACGGACGATGGCATCGTATGTCTCCCGCGACAGGCCGGGATGGATCTTCAGGAAGTCGTAGCCAGCGGCCTTGTGCGCCCGCACGAGCTTCGCCGCACTGTCGGGATTGGGCGCGGAGTTCCCGTTCAGCGATGGCGCACTGACGTACATCGTGGGGCCCAGCAGCTCGCCACGCTTCAACTGTTCGCGCAACGGGATCTGGTTGGGTGCACCCAGCATGGCGCGGATGGAGGTGATGCCATTCGCGATGTAGAGGAACATGATGTCGCGATTCAGCTGCTCATGGTTCGGATTGTTTCCGCCAATCACATGTGCGTGCATCTCGGCAAGACCAGGCATGAGATACTTGCCGCGACCGTCGATGCGAGTTGCACCGTTAGGAACCGAGGTCGTCGCCACTGGCCCGAACGCCACGATGCGATCGCCACGAACGACCACGGTCTGCCGTTCGGCGACACGGTTGCGATCGAGTGGAATCACATTGACGTCCACGAATGCCGTGACGGGATCCTGTGTGGCTCCCTGGGACAAGGCGAGTGAAGGAGCCAAAGCGACCGCGATCGCGGCAAGGGATTTTCGGATGGTCATGTGGCTGAAGGGAACAGGGAACAAGGAACGGGGAACGGGAAAATCGTAGGTAGCCGAGAGCCGAGAGCCGTCCTAGCGTCGTGCCTCGTGCTGCGAGACATTCCGCCACATGAGAATAGGACACCTACTCCATATCGTTTGGTTGCTTGGCGCCGCGTCGAGCATCGCTGCCCAGGATACGATAGTCGTTTCGCCGCCGGCCATCACCTCACACAACGGGATGGTCCTGTGTTCTTCGGATCTTGCCTGCGACGTGGGTGCGCGAATTCTCGCCAAGGGTGGCAATGCCGTCGATGCAGCCGTCGCGACGGCGTTCGCGATGGCCGTCACTTATCCCGCGGCGGGAAATCTCGGTGGCGGGGGCTTCATGGTCGTCAAGGCACCGTCACGCGTCACCACGTTCGATTTTCGCGAGCGGGCTCCATTGCAATCGACGCCGACCATGTACCTGGATTCGGCGGGGAACATCAACCGCCGGCTGACATCCACCGGCTATCTCGCGCCCGGCGTACCGGGCACGCCTCGTGGGCTCGAGCTCGCGCATCGGCGGTACGGCAAGCTTCCCTGGCGCGATATCGTTGCTCCTGCCGCCGCCCTCGCCCGTGCATTTCCGCTGAGTGACGCGCTCGCACGGTCGCTCAATCGCGAGGTCGAGCGAAACATGGCTGCCTATCCGGCCTCGGTGGCCGCGTATGGCAAGCCGGATGGAGGACAGTGGGTGGCCGGCGACACCATTCGGTTGACGGATCTCGCGCGAACGCTCAATGCGATCGCTTCCGGGGGTGCCGATGCATTTTACACAGGGTGGATCGCCGACAGCCTCGCGGCGGACATGGCTCGCAATGGCGGCATGATTTCGAAGGCCGACCTCGCGGCCTATGTCGCGAAGGAGCGCGCTCCCGTCCAGGGGAAGTTTCGTGGCTACGACGTCTACTCGATGCCACCACCGAGCTCCGGCGGTGTGGCGCTGGTCGAGATGCTGAACCTCATGGAGCTCGCGGACGTCCGGCAGCAGCCGCGTTTCTCGCCGCGCACACTGCACTACTCCATCGAAGCGATGCGGCTGGCCTTCCTGGACCGCGCGCGACACCTCGGCGATCCGGATTTCGTCACGGTGCCCGTCGCGGAGTTGACGTCGCGGGAGCACGCCACGAAGCTGATGCGACTCATCGATCCCGATCGCGCCTCGGCGAGTGTCAGCCTCGCTCCGGAACTGATGGCGGCCGCGACCGCGGGCGAGAGCGAGGAGACAACACACATCTCCGTCGTGGATGCGAATGGAATGGGTGTCGCACTGACGTATACGCTCGAGGGAGGGTTCGGTTCTCACGTGGTCGGGCGCGGCACTGGCGTGCTGCTGAACAACGAAATGGGTGATTTCAACAAGAAGCCCGGATTCACGAGCCTCACGGGCGACATCGGTACCCCCGCCAACGTCATCGAGCCCGGCAAGCGAATGCTCAGCTCAATGACGCCGACCATCGTGACGAGGAATGGCAATCTGGTGCTCGTCACAGGGTCGCCTGGTGGCCGCACGATCATCAACACGGTGTTCAACGTCGTCCTGAACGTGCTCGGCTACGACATGGACATCAGGGCCGCCGTAGACGCGCCGCGATATCACCATCAGTGGCTTCCGGATTCCGCCACATTCGAGGCGAATGCGCTTCCAGACTCCACGGCTGAGCGACTCCAGACGATGGGCCACGGGGTGCGGATGCGCGGCGGGCAAGGGGACGCCCATTCGATCCGCTACGACGCGAAGACAAGAACAGCGACCGGGGCCAACGATTTCCGCAGCGCGGACTCAAAAGTCTCGGTGCCACCGGCCGATAACCGCTGAGTTTGCGACCCGGAATGGCGCATGCGGGTACTACCTGCATGCGCTTTTTCCTGCTCGCCATCGCCGTCCTGTCGTCCAGCCCTGCATGCGTCCTCGGTCAATCGCGCGCGCCGATCGTCGTGCTCGTCCACGGACGCGGCCACCTCGAAGATGACACGGCCTCCTTGCGCCGTTCGTGGAAGGCCAGTCTCGACACAGCGCTCCGACAGGTGCAGATGCCCGCGCTGGCGGACGACGACGTGCGCCTCGCCTGGTATGCCGATGTCCTGGATCCCTCTGAGGATCACGGATGTGTGGTGAGCAGCGCGGCCAGTGATACCGGAGGATTCGAGACCTTTGCGCGTGATTTTCTGGGAAGCCTCGCGAGCGCCCTGCCGAAACAGGAATCGCGGGAGATCCGGCCGCTTCTTGGCGATATGCTGTACGCGGTGGATCCCTCACGCCGGTGCGCCACCCAGCGCAGGGTCGGCACCGTGATCGATGCGGCGCTGTCGGAGGATCGACCGGTGATTGTCGTCGCGTACAGCCTGGGCGCCATGATTACGTACGCCGAACTCGATCGCCGCGGCGTCAGCGCAAACCGACCAGCCATACGTCTGATCACCGTCGGCTCGCCGCTGGGAAATGCCGAGATCCGCGAGATCCTTGGCGAGCCAGCCGGCAACCTTCGGCTGCCACGTGCTGTCGCCAGCTGGGAGAATGTGTACGATCCGCACGATGCCTTCTCGGCGCCGCTCGGCGCCGAGATTACGGGTGTGGTCGATCGTGAACTCCCTAACCAGGCGGCGACCGATCCACATCATGCCTCGAGGTACCTGCAACACCGGGTGACCGGACAAGCAATCGCGCGCGCGATCTGCGCATCCACGCCGCGCCAACCCGAGCAGTGCTCAGGCCTCTAAGCCAGCCTTTGCGAAAATGTCGTCTTCGCCGTAGTTGAAGAGCGCCGACTTCACGTCGAGGGCGATCGTCCTGAAACGCTCCGCCGCATCGCGAGTGATGTGCACGCGACTGAAGAGGATGATCGCAAAGAGGTCGGCGCCCTTCAGGGAGCCGCCACAGCCGACGACCGAACGGATGTTGTACTTGAGGACGAAATCCGCCTGCGCGGGGATGTAGGGACTTCCCGCGGCCTCTTCGACGTGAAAGACGCCATACGTCTTTCCCTCGCGGTCGTAGACGATACTCTCCGGGGCGGTCACCGTCTGGATGTCGACACCGAACTCGCTGAGTAATTTCGCGATCATCGGCGCCTGTTCGATGACGTCGGCGCGGGGCAGTGGAATCGCTCGGTGACCCTGGGACCGGCGTCTGTCGTTCCATCGCACCTCATCGCCAACCGTGGCCAGCAGCGTCAGGCACCGCATCGAGGGCGTCGGCTTATCTGCGCCCAGCAGCCCCCTGGCAAATTCCCGGTCGCGGGGGTCGAGCTGATGGTATGGGTGTGTCTTGTACGCGCGTACGAGGGCACACGCCCGTTGTCCCGCAGGGTCGCGAAGCTCATCGTGCAGGAATCGGCACATGGCGTCGAGCGCCTCTTCCATTGTGGAGGCTCCGCGCGCGGCGCGGCGGATTCCGAGGCCGCATCGAAGCATTTCGGGTAGACCGAACTCGGCCAGGTTGCTTGGCATTGCCGATGGTAATTGGCAAGCACCGGGCCCGACTGGGCGCCGCAAATTTCGGAGTACATGCCGCATGGAAGTTGCGCTTTCCGTCATCATGCGGCGTGTGGCACTCCGGATCGATCAGGCTCCTGCGTGGGCGTTTGTGGCTGCAGCAATTGTAGCGTTCGGCCTCGCACGTGCCGGGAGATTGTATGGCCTCCTGCACCAGAGTCGCGGCGGAGTCGAGCTCGGTGGGATTCTGACGCTGACGGTCTTTCTGGCGGTCCTGATCTTCGCTGTACGGCGTCGCCAGTGCACGGCCTGGCAGTCCACATCGCACGTCATGGGTTCGATGGTCGTTGGCAATTCTGTCGCGCTCGTCCTCGTGTGGCCGTTCATCCCCGATGGGGTTGAAGTCGCGATGGCTCCCCTGCTGCGCGACACCCTCTGGTCAGGCGCGCTCATGGCTGCCGTGACGTTGCCGCTCGGGATTGCCATGCTGTGGCTTTCGCGTCGGTACGGATCGCATTCCGGGCTCACGGAGCGCCGAACGCGGGTGGTTCACGAGATCCTGCGCCGACGCTTCGCGCGCACTCAGCCGGATGAGGGGGCAGCCGATGCCGTGCGTTCGAGCGGCAACCCTGCCTCGCGCCACTCCTTCTTGCCGCCCTGATATTCGCGGACGTTTGTATATCCCAGCGCTGCCAGAGCACGGGCAGCGTACGCGGAGGTCGGTCAGTGATCGTCCCAGCAGTACGTGACGATCTGCGCATCACGGTTGGGTGCGACGCGCTCGATAGTCGCCTTCACATCGTTTGGTGGCATGTGAAGCGCGCCTGGAAGATGGTGCTTCCGGTAGTATGGCTCCGGAAGCACCTCGAACAGGAAGAACTCCTCGCGTCGCGCGATCTTCTGTTGAAGCTCGTCGCGCGAGATGGTGCCAGGTTCGGTCAACGCTTGAGCAGATACATCAGCGCCGCACCGATCGCAGCGCCGACGATGATCGGCGTAATCGCGTCGGGTTCCTGCACCTGACGCCGCAGGGGACGCGCGAGGCGCTGCCTGAGCTCGTCTCGGCCGTGAACCCCGGAAATCGAGATATGACCCACTGGATCGGCAACGAGCTCTGCCTGTTGTTGCATTCCCATGACCGCCTCGGTGAATAAGCCCCAGTCTGGTTTCGCAAGGCAAGTGCCCAGCAGTACATTAGGACGCATGGCGACCCGAAACCTCGAGCTCGTTCGCGCCGCGGCGAAGCCGAGGATCCAGCGTCCGCCCGGGGATACGCTGGAGCGGAATCCCGGGATGCCCCTCGACCTGGACGCCGTCCGGGCGGTGCGCATCAACCGGAGCGCGGTCGAGCGTCGAGCCGCAACGATCCCCACGCGGCGGACGGTGAAAAAGCAGTGGCAGGCCGGCTGGCTGCTGCGCGCCATCACGTTGATGGATCTCACGACGCTGTCGGGAGACGATACCCCAGGGAACGTGAAGCGCCTCTGTGCCAAGGCGCGACGTCCGCTGCGCGATGATCTCGTGGACGCTCTCGGCGTCGGGGAGCTCGATATCTCGGTGGGCGCGGTCTGCGTGTACCACGCGCTGGTGCCGGTGGCGGTCGAGGCGCTCAATGGTTCAGGGATTCCCGTGGCAGCGGTGTCTACAGGGTTCCCGGCGGGGCTGAGTCCATTCGAGCAGCGGCTTGCAGAGATTCCGGCATCCGTCACCGCGGGGGCGAAAGAGATCGACATCGTCATCACCCGCGCCCACGTGCTGACCGGGAACTGGCAGGCGCTGTACGACGAAGTGCGGGCGTTTCGCGCGGCCTGCGGTGACGCGCACCTCAAGGCGATCCTCGCGACGGGGGAGCTCGGCACGCTGAACAACGTTGCTCGCGCCAGCATTGTTGCCATGCAGGCGGGCGCGGACTTCATCAAGACATCGACGGGCAAGGAAGGCGTCAACGCGACAATGGCATTCGCGCTCGTGATGTCCCGGGTGATCCGCGAGTATTACGAGCAGTCTGGATACGCCGTGGGATTCAAGCCAGCGGGTGGGATCCGGACGGCGAAGCAGGCGCTCGAGTATCTGTACCTGATGAAGGAAGAACTGGGGGACCGCTGGCTTCGGCCGGATCTGTTCCGGTTCGGCGCGAGTTCCCTGCTCACGGACATCGAGCGGCAGCTGGAGCACTTCGTCACGGGCCGCTACGCAGCCGCACACCGCCATCCCATGCCATGACCACGGTCTCCGAGATCTTCAAGTCCATGGAGTACGGCCCGGCGCCCGAGGCGGATCAGGGCGCGCGACAGTGGCTGGGGAAGTACGAGAAGGTCTTCGGCCACTACATCAACGGGGACTGGACCGAGCCCGGGGAAACGTTCGATATCATCAATCCGGCGAACCGCGAACTGCTGGCGCGGGTCACGCAGGGAACGAAGGCGGATGTGGACGCCGCGGTTCAGGCGGCGAAACGTGCCTTGCCGACGTGGCAGGCGCTGGATGGCCATACGCGGGCACGCTATCTCTATGCGCTGGCGCGAGGCATTCAGAAACACTCACGCCTGTTCGCGGTCGTCGAGAGTATGGACAACGGCAAGTCGATCCGCGAGACGCGCGACATCGACATCCCGCTGGTGGCCAGGCACTTCTATCACCATGCCGGGTGGGCGCAGCTCCTGGACTCGGAGTTCGCCGGCTACAAGGGCGTCGGTCTCGTCGGACAGATCATTCCCTGGAACTTCCCGCTGCTCATGCTGGCGTGGAAAGTCGCGCCGGCGCTGGCCTCCGGCTCGACCGTCGTCCTCAAGCCGGCGGAGTTCACGCCGCTGACCGCGCTCGTCTTCTCGGAGGTCGCCCGCGAAGTGGGGCTGCCACCGGGCGTCCTCAACATCATCACCGGTGACGGTCGCACGGGCGCCGCGCTCGTCGACCATCCGGATGTCGACAAGATCGCATTCACCGGTTCCACGGATGTCGGACGAATCATTCGCAAGGCGACTGCGGGATCCGGAAAGAAGCTCTCGCTGGAGCTGGGCGGCAAAAGTCCATTCATTGTCTATGACGATGCCGATCTCGACAGCGTTGTCGAGGGCGTGGTGGACGCCATCTGGTTCAATCAGGGGCAGGTCTGCTGTGCCGGGTCGCGCTTGCTGGTCCAGGAAGGCGTTTCGGATCGCCTGATCGAGAAGCTGCGGGCGCGGATGGAAAAACTGCGGATTGGATCGCCGCTGGATAAAGCCGTCGACATGGGCGCCGTCGTGGCGCCCGTGCAGCTTGATCGCATCCGGAAGCTCGTCGAACAGGGCAAGGAAGAAGGCGCGACCATGTGGCAGCCGTCCTGGGCCTGCCCCACCGACGGATACTTCTATCCGCCGACGCTCTTCACCGACGTCACGCCAGCGAGCACCATCGCCCAGGTCGAGATCTTTGGGCCGGTGCTCGTGGCGATGACCTTCCGGACGCCCGAGGAATCGGTCCAGCTCGCGAACAACACGCAGTTCGGGCTCGCGGCGAGCCTCTGGACCGAAAGCATCAACCTCGCGCTGGACATCGCACCGAAGCTCAAGAGCGGCGTCGTCTGGATCAATTCGACGAACCTGTTCGATGCCTCCGCGGGCTTTGGCGGCTACCGCGAAAGCGGCTTCGGTCGCGAGGGCGGACGTGAAGGCATGTGGGAGTATCTGAAGCCCGCCAAGGGCGCGGCGCAACGAAGTCGCCCTGCCACGCGGAACACGGGATCGCGGAAGAAGCTGGAAATACCGCTGACGGAAAGCGCGGAGCTGCGCGCCGCGAGCGTGGTCCCTCCAATCGATCGCACCCCAAAGCTGTTCATCGGGGGAAAGCAGGCGCGCCCCGATCAAGGGTACAGTCGCCGAATCCTCGGCCCCGATGGTTCGCTCGTTGGCGAGGTGCCGGACGGGAATCGCAAGGATCTCCGTAACGCGGTTGAAGCGGCGCATACCGCGTGGAAGGGTTGGAGCAAGGCCACCGGCCACCTGCGCGGCCAGATCCTCTACTACATCGCGGAAAATCTCGCGGTGCGCGGAGAGGAGTTCGCGTCGCGCCTGACTGCCATGGACGGACGTACGAAGCGCGAGTCAGCGCGGGAGGTGGACGTATCGGTCCGCCGACTGTTCACGTATGCGGCGTGGGCGGATAAGTGGGACGGTGCCGTGCACAACGTTCCGATCCGGGGCGTCGCACTGGCCATGCACGAACCGATCGGCGTCATCGGGATCGCGGCCCCCGAGGAATTTCCCCTCCTCGGCTTCATCTCCATGATCGCGCCCGCGATCACCGTCGGGAACACGGTCGTCGCCATTCCATCGCAGGGTTATCCCCTCGCCGCGACTGATCTCTACAGTGTGCTGGAGACGTCAGACGTTCCCGCGGGGGTGATCAACATCGTCACCGGCGACAAGTCAGTGCTCGCCAGGACGCTCGCCGAGCACGACGACGTTGAAGGGATGTGGTATGTGGGCGACCGTGACGGCGCGAAGGCCGTGGAGCTGGCGTCTGCGCACAACATGAAGCGGACGTGGGTGTCGTGGGAGTTCCGCGATTTCCTCGATCCCGTCGAGGGTGAGGGGCGCGAATACCTGCGCGAAGCTACGCAGGTCAAGAACATCTGGGTGCCGTACGGCGAGTGACGGTTGAACGCTTAAGGGCTTCAGCGTTTCAGCGTTTCAGCGTTTGAGGGTTTCAGTGTTCAGGACCAGATGAGCCGGGGACTCTACGCCCGCTGACCCACGAATCGTTCAAACCCTGAAACCCCCAATCGTTCGTTCCGGCTACGCCGCCAGCTTCTGCGAGGCCGGCTTCCAGAACACGCTGCCGTCGAAGAGCGTCTCGACGCATTCGTAGCGCGCGGGCGGAAAGCCCTTCACGCCGATCTCCAGCGTGTCACCCTGCGTGACCGTCATCCGCTCGCCGACCAGGCGCAGTGCCTCATCGAAGCTCGAGCTCTGAATGAGCCCGGCCTGGCGTGATTCCTCGGATGTGCTGAGCGAAAACGTATAAGTAGCCATGTCGGCCTCCAGCGTCGGTGCCTTCGCATCCTCGTACACACGGCGTTTCCTTATTGTTCCGCCCATGGACGACGCTCACGACCCGGGAACCACCGCTGGTTCCGAACGTGCCGAGGCGGTGCGAAAAGGCGCGGTCCAGCCGATCACGACGGCCCGGGGAACGAGCATTCTCATCGGCGTGGCCAGCTGGACGGACCCGAGCATGACGGCGACGGGTGTTTTCTACCCAGTGGGCGTTTCTTCGCCGGAGGCGCGACTCAGGTACTACGCGTCGCGTTTTCCGCTGGTCGAAGTGGATTCCACGTATTACGCGATTCCAGCGCGGCGCAGCGCCGAGCTGTGGGTCGAGCGAACGCCGCCGGGATTCGTGTTCGACGCCAAGGCGCACGCATTGATGACTGGCCAGCCGTCCGAAGTGAATCGCCTGCCCGGGTACATCCGTGACGCGCTACCGGAGCGGCTCGCGAAGCAGGAGCGCGTGTATGCGACGGACCTCCCGGACGAGGTCAGAGACGAAGTCTGGCTCGCGTTCCTCGATGCCCTGTCGCCATTGCGGGAGAGTGGCAGGATGGGCTCGCTCCTGCTGCAGTTTCCACGCTGGTTCACGCCCACGCGCGCGAGCGCGGCGCTTCTCGAAGATGCCGCACGTCGCCTCGACGGCTGGCGCACGGCCGTGGAGTTCCGGAATCGCGAATGGTTCAGCGACCGGCTGCGAAAGCGCACCCTGGCGCTGCTGCAGCGAAACGGCCTTGTCCACGTCGTCGTTGACGCGCCACCCGGCTTTGAATCGTCAGTGCCCGCCGTTCCTGCGGCCACGTCTCGCGCGCTCGCGGTCGTGCGCTTTCACGGAAGGAACACCAACACCTGGGAAGCAAAAGTCACTCGCGTCAGCGATCGCTTCCGGTATTTCTATGACCGCGAACAACTCCGGGGGTGGCTGCCGCTGATCACAGCGATCACCGAACAGTCAGAAGAAGTGCATCTCGTCTTCAACAACTGCTACGGGAACTACGCCACCACCAACGCGCTGGAGATGGCGTCGATGATCCTCGACGCCGGACTCTGACGCGCGGCCTGGCTCGCGCGCGCTCAGGTGCCGCGACGAAGCTCGAGGCGACCGTTGCCGGTGGACATGCGGATCCGACGTCCGCCTTCGCCGATCGTCCCGCGAATGTGCCGCGGATTCAACCGGCCAAGGACCTTAATCTCGAAGTCGGAACGAAACTCACCATGTCCGGTGCGTGCATCGATCTCGCCATTGAAATTCGCGGGCAGCGACACATTCACGGAGCCATTCCCCGTCACGAAGCTCATGTCCCCGGAGCCAGTGATCGTACGCATGCGCACGTCAATTTCGCCGTTGCCAGTTCGCGCGGTAACGGGACCAGCGGACGTGACGACATACACACGTCCATTGCCGGTCGCTGCATTCACCGGCCCGGTGGCGCCTTCAATTTCCAGCTCGCCATTCCCGGTCGTGACGTCGACTTCCCCCGCGGTCATCATGATCCGGACGTCGCCATTGCCGGAGCGGATCTGCACGTCGTTGCTCGCCTTTTCGACGGTGACGTCACCGTTGCCGGTATTTGCCGCGAGACGTACGCCTTTCGGCAGGCTCACCGTGAGTCGCGACGACCCCGGGCCCTCATCCCAGTCCCAGCTGCGCCGACCCGCATCGCAGGCATTGCGCTCCCGGTACACGCCACAAATCTGGACGCCATCGCTCGTGTTCTGCACCGCGAAGGTGAGATCGGCCGAGCGGCGCGTCGGGCGCGACGCGCGGAATTCCACGCGATCAGTGGTGCTCTCGCGCACGTCGATCGCGCCATTGTAGTGACGGATGGTCAGCGTCGATCCTGACGCCATCCGGCCGGACCAGGTAAACAGCTCGGCGCCCGCTGTGCCCTGCGCGGCAACCACGGCCGGCAGGAACGTCAGGGCGATAAAGGCATTGCGGTAGTGCATGGCACGTTGGTTTGGGTCCTGCTTTCGACATCCCGTGCCGCCGGTTGGTTGGAACCGGACCCACAGGAGCTAGACGTTCTTCATTTCCGTGATCAAGGCGCTCAGCGATGTCTTGGCGTCGCCGAACAACATGCTGGTTTTCCGGTCGTAAAAGAGCTCGTTCTCGATGCCGGCGAATCCCGCGGCCATGCTGCGCTTCAGCACGATGATACTCCGGGCACGGTCGGCGTCGAGGATGGGCATGCCATAGATCGGAGATGCCTTGTCCGTGCGCGCAGCTGGATTCACGACGTCGTTCGCGCCGATGACCATCACGACGTCGGTGCGCTCGAATTCATTGTTGATCTCGTCCATGTCATACAGCTTGTCGTACGGAATGTTCGCCTCGGCAAGCAGTACGTTCATATGCCCGGGCATGCGGCCCGCGACAGGATGGATGGCATACTTCACTTCGCCACCGCGTCGCTCGATGAGCTCGGCCAGCTCGCGCACCTGGTGCTGTGCCTGCGCCACCGCCATGCCGTAGCCGGGCACCACGATCACCAGTTGGGCGTAGGCGAGCTGGATCGCGGCGTCCTCCACATTGATGGACCGCACCTGGAGGTCGCCCGCCTTGCGCGTCGCCGCCTGCGATGACTCCGATCCAAATGCGCCGAACAGCACGTTCGAGAACGACCGGTTCATCGCCTTGCTCATCAGGATCGAAAGGATGAACCCAGACGCGCCATCCAGTGCTCCGGCGATGATCAGCACCTGATTGTGGATCGCGAACCCGGTCGCACACGCCGCAAGTCCCGCGTAGGAGTTCAGGAGCGCGACGACGACGGGCATGTCCGCGCCGCCGATGGGCATCACGAACAGGACACCAAATACTGCGGCAAGCGCCACCATGGTGTAGAACACCGCCTGCGACGATGGCTGCATCACCAGGAACACGAACAAGCCGAGGATGAAGGCGAAGAGTGCGCCGTTCATCAGGTTCTGCCCCGGGAATGTCATCGGTTTCGATGGCAGCCATTCCTGGAGCTTCCCGGCGGCAACCATGGAGCCAGCCACGGTCAGTGAGCCCAGGAGCACCTCGAAGCCGAGCGCTGCAGCCTTGGCGTGCGAGATCCCTTCAGGGAGATGCACGCCGGTGTGATACTCCGCGACGCCGACCAGGGTGGCCGCGAGCGCACTGAAGGACAGCGCCAGCGCGATGCGCTGCGGCATCGCCGTCATCGGGACCCACATGCCCAGGGGGTATCCGAGAACGATGCCAACACCCATGCCGATCCCGATCCATTTGTAATCGAGGATCTGGTGGTTCACGAGCGTCCCGGCGATGGCCAGTATCATTCCCAGGGCAGCCTGCTGCATGCCGCGCCGCGCCTTGTCCGGACGCGTCAGGCTGCGCAGCCCGAGGATGAAGAGGACTGATGCGCTGATGTATGCGGCCTGAATGAAGAGAGTTCGCATCAGCGCATCGTTCCGTGTAATACGTCTGCGTGATCGCGCATCATTCCGGGTCTGTTGCCCTCCGACCATCGCCGTCACGACGGTCGTCTTGCGCAGGTGCGCGCTTGTCCGCGCGCTGGAACATCTTCAGCATGCGGTCCACGATCAGGAAACCGCCGACGATGTTGGTGGTCGCGCAGACCACCGCGATGAATCCCAGCAGCGTTGCCAGTCGGCTGTGCTGCGCCCCCGCCATGATGAGCGACCCCACGAGGGAGATGCCGGAAATCGCATTGGTCGCTGCCATCAACGGCGTGTGCAGCAGGGGCGGCACGCGCGAGATCACCATAAACCCGGTGAACGCGGCGAGAACGAAGACGTACAACTCGAGAATGATCATCGCAGGATGCGTCCGTCGTGAGTGACCAGCATGGCCCCGGTGATTTCGTCCGCGGGATCGACCACCAGCGCGCCTTCCTTCGTGATGAGGTGCTGCAGCAGCGCGAGCACGTTGCGGCCGAACATCTGGCTCGCGTGGTATGGGACCGTCGCTGGCAGGTTCGAGGGCCCGAGGATGGTGACGTTGTGCGCGACGACCGTCTCGTCCGGGCGCGTCAACGCGCAGTTGCCGCCATTTTCGGCGGCGAGATCCACAATGACCGACCCGGGCCGCATGGACGCCACCGTCTCTTCATTGATCAGCACCGGCGCCTTCCGGCCGGGAATGTTGGCCGTCGTGATGACGAGGTCCACGCCGGTCACGTGGCCAGCGATGGTGCGCACCGTTCGCGTATGCTCGTCGTCCGTCTGGGCACGGGCGTACCCGCCCGCGGTTTCCGCGCTGCTGCTGACGGCTTCGCTATCCAGCGCCGTAGCGCCGAGGCTGAGAATCTGTTCGCGTGCAGCGGGTCGGATGTCGAACGCAGACACAACGCCGCCGAGACGACGTGCCGTTGCAATGGCCTGCAGTCCCGACACACCCGCGCCGATGATGAACACCCGTGCGGGCTGGATATTGCCCGCTGCGGTGGTCAGCATCGGAAGAAACTTTCCCAACGCCGCTGCACCGAGCAGGACGGACTTGTACCCCGCGACGGTGCTCTGTGAGGACAGCACGTCCATCGACTGCGCGCGGGTGATTCGAGGCACCAGCTCCAGCGCCAGCGCGTTCACCCGGCGCTCGGCGAGAACGGCGGCGATCTCGGCGTGGTGGCCTGGACGGAGCAGGGAGACGAGCGTGCAGCCTTCGGGGAGTGCGGATACTTCCTTCGCTGTCGGTGGAAGCACCTTGAGCACGACCTGTGCGCCGGCGGCGGCTCCTGCGATGTCGCTCGCAATCTGCGCTCCGACAGCTGTGTACACGCTGTCGGGGAACCCCGCCTTGTCTCCCGCGCCACTCTGGACCACGACCTGGCGGTTCGCCTTTACCAACCGACCCGCACTATCCGGTGTCAGCGCCACGCGGCTTTCACGCGGGGCGGTTTCTTTCACGACAGCGACTTGCATCAAGTTGTGGTGGATGGAATCGGGGGCGCGGCAGAATCGGGCTGGATGTTACCCGACGCCTCCTGCGCTTTCAACGTAAGGAGCAGTCGGATTGCTGCGATACCGGCGGCGGGCCCGATGGCAAGTAGGGGGAATGCCCACTGCCAGCCGACCAGTTCCACGACAGGAGGCACCAGCTGGATGGTCAGCGTTGTCAGCAGAAATCCCATCGATACTTGGAGCATGAGCGCCGTTCCAACTGCATGGGATGGCACGCTCTCCGTGACCAGCACGCTGAACTGGGCACTGTCGGCTATGACAAAGAAGCCCCACGCGAGCGCGAGTGGCGCGAGAATCCACAAGCTCGCGCCGAACGCGAATCCGATGAAAAGTGCACACGCGCCGCTGAGGGCCATCGCGATGGTGACCAACCGTTCCCGGCCCAGCTTGTCGGCTTCGAGGCCGCCCCAGACGCACCCAAGTCCACCGATGGCAATCGTGGCGAATGCGAGCAATGACACCGTCGTGCTGGTGGAAGCTGCTGCGTCGCCTCCCGCGGCGGCTACGGCACTCGCGGCGAGGAAGGCAGGAATCCACGCCCAGTAGCTGTACAGTTCGAACATGTGGCCGAGGTAGCCGCCCGTGGCCAGGCGCCAGCGCCGTTCCCGCATGACCGTTCCAACCAGCAACCACGAAAATGGCCTGGCAGGGAAAGGGTATGGTCCGTCGCGGTAGCCGGTCCATATGAGAAACGCCGCGATGATCGCGGCGGCGGATCCCGTGAGGACGATGGCGTTGGTGCCGACGTCCGGGATTGCGTGGACGAGATACGGCATCGCTTTCCCTACAGTCAGGGCGCCTACGACAGTCCCGACCGCCATGCCGCGTCGCGCCTTGAACCAAGTGGCCGTCATCTTCATGGCCGGCGGGTAGACGCCGGCGAGGAAGAGCCCACAGAAGAACCGCGTCAGCAGCGCGCTACCGAACCCGTCCGCGAGCAGGAGCGCCGCATTCGCGGCAGCGCCCAGGAGAGCAGCGCTCGAAAACAGGATCCTCGATGGCAGCACATCGGCCAGGTTGAGCACGGCCACGAGAGCTGTGCCGGCGACGAAACCCAGCTGAACAACTGTGGTAAGCCACCCCATCTGTGACACGGTCAGCGTCCAGCGCTCGGCCAGCTGTGGGCCGATGGCGCTGCCCGCAAACCAAAGCGACATGCCGAGCAACTCCGCGGCGGCGAGCAAACCCAGCATCCGCCAACGGCGCGGATCGGTATCTTCGACCGCCCCCGCTGGCTGTGTCACTGCAACCTGACAGGGTGCACTGGTGTCTTATTTCCTAAGGTTTGTGAGCCGTATCCCAACTTTCTCCCCCACCACACGAATGACTCGTCTTTTTGGTGCTGGCGTGCTGTGCGCGCTGGCGCTTCCTGCGCTGGCCATTGCCCAACCGCGCCAGAATCCCATGAAAGTGCCTCCGCGTCCGACGACCGCCGCCATCACGGCCGCGGACGCCATGACACGGGTGTACATCTTCGCTGACGACTCAATGATGGGTCGTCAGACGGGCACGGTCCACCATGACCGCGCCACGAACTACATCGCCGCGGAGCTCAAGCGCCTCGGCCTTCAACCGGCAGGGGACAGCGGCACGTATTTCCAGCGATTGCCCATTGTGTTCCGCAACCTCGCATCGACAACGACCTTCACGGTCGGCGGTGCATCGTTCGTCGCCGGGAAGGATTTCCTCGGGCGGGATGCTGCGGATTTTGGCGCCGCCGCTCGTGCCCTGAAGAATGCGCCCGTCGTTTACGGAGGCGTGTTCGGCGACACAGCCCGGATGATTTCCCCCGATCAGGCGGTGGGGAAAGTCCTCGTGTTCACCGTGCCAACCGGCTGGCAGGCCAACCGGGGCGGCCTCACCCAGCGGTATCTCAGCGCCGCTGGTATTGTCGTGGCGACTCTGGATTCGATGCCGGATGACGTCCAGCGCGACCTGGCGCAGCCGTCCACGAGCATGACAGGAGCGCCGCCGCAGCTCGAAGTCCCCACGTTCTTCTACTCGACGCATGCGATGGCGGAGGCGATGCTTGGAACGCCACTGGCGTCGGCTCGCGTCGGAGCAACCGGGAAGACGATTACAGGAACGCTGCAGTATTCGGAATCGCCGACGCCCGGATCACGAAACGTCGTCGCCGTGCTGCCAGGCAGCGATCCGAAACTCCGCGGCCAGTATGTGGCGATCGGTGCGCACAGCGATCATGACGGCGTTGGTGAGGCGGTCGATCACGATTCGCTGTATGCGTTCTATCACATCGTCCGGCCAAATGGCGCGGATGATGGCAACAAGCCCGCGACCGCCGAGGACTGGCCGAAGATCCGCTCGTTGCTCGACAGCCTCCGCCGCGTTCGTCCGGCACGCCGTGACTCGATCTTCAATGGCGCGGACGACGATGCGTCGGGATCGATGGGGTTGCTGGAAGTTGCGGAAGCCTTCGCGACGGCCCGCGTGAAACCGAAGCGCTCGATTCTCTTCGTGTGGCATGTGGCCGAAGAACAGGGGTTGATCGGCGCGCGGTACTTCACCGACAACCCGACGGTGCCGCGCGACTCCATCGTCGCCAACATCAACATCGACATGATCGGTCGCGGCAGCGCTGCTGATGTCCAGGGCGGTGGACCGGGCTATCTGCAACTCATTGGGTCACGCCGGTTGTCCACGGAGCTCGGTGAGATCGTCGATGACGAAGGGAAGAAGTTCACCCCCGCCTTCAGGTTCGACTATCAGTACGACGCCAATGGACATCCGCAGCAGTTCTACTGCCGCAGCGATCATTACATGTACGCGCGTTACGGCATTCCGGTGGTGTTCATGTCGACGGGCGGCCACGCGGAATACCATCAGGTGACGGACGAGCCGCAGTACCTCGACTATGACCAGATGGCTCGCGTCGCACAGCTCGTGTACAACACCGCCGCTGCGGTTGCCAACCTGCCGCACCGTCTGGTCGTCAACGGTCCGAAGCCGGACCCCAACGGTCAGTGCGTGCAGTAGCTCGGCTCTCGGCTCTCGGCTCTCGGCGTTCGATTCTTGGCTTTCGGCTCTCGGCAGTCAGCGTAAGCCGAGGCCGAGGCTGATGGCCGAGGCTGATGGCCGAGGCTGATGGCCGAGGCAGCCCGTTTTACCACCCGCTCCGCTGCCGCAGCTCAGTGATGTGCGCCGTATGGTGTCGCCCATGCCACGCGTACATCGCAGTGAGCATGTCGAGCGTGATCACGCGATCGTGTTCCGGGTGCTTGAGTCGACGCTCGAAATCTTCGGGCTTCATACGTTCGAGCAGGAACACCCAACGCGCATGCAGGCCGTCGACCATCGCCAGTGACGCCTCGATGAGCCGGCTCTTGCCATCCTCGAGTTCAGCCCAGGCGCTTTCGTCGTACGGCTTGATGGTCGGGTTGTGCTCGGTGAGCGCAAGCTTGAATCGCATGTACGCATTCATGTGACTGTCCGGCACATGATGCAGCACCTGGCGCACGCTCCATCCGTCCGGACGGTACGGTGTGTCCAGTTGGGAATCCGTCAGTCCCTGAATTGCGGACCGCAGCATTCCGGGAGTGTCGGCGACGGTTTGGATCGCGGCCTTCCGTTCGGCCGCGGTGAGGGCCTTGGGCCAGACGAACGTGCCTATCGGATATCGAAGATCGGGCGTTGCCATGTGTCGGAGTAGACGGTTTACCCGCGTTCGAAGGAAGCGTAATAGCGGAGCCCCCGACTTGTGAGTCGCAGCCCGGCGGCGCGAAACGCCTCCATGTGCGCGCTGGTGGATGCTCGCTCGCTGTTGATCGACTCGATGGTGAGATCCCTGGGTCGACGCGACCGCAGATGACCCAGCAACGCAGTCACGGCGCCCGTGATGTCCTCGACGGCGAGGTCCGAACGGACAGCGACGGTGCGCCCACGCGGATCTGACGTCATCAGTACGCTGCCGCGACGAGTCACGAGGATCGCGCGCGGGGTTCGCGTGCGAGCGAATGTGTCCTCCGTCTGAATTCCCCAGATGTTGGCGGGGTCGCTCGCGGTCATGACGATGAACGCGTCGTCCGGGGCGGTCGCCCGCAGTTGTTCGACAGCCGCTGGATGGGCGAACTGGGCGCCCGCCAGGCCCGCGACGAAATAGCCGCGCCTGACATCGCCACGCATTTCCATGCGTCGCAGCTCGCGATAAATCGCGCGCCATGGTATCGGAGGTTTTTCGCGACGCCACCAGTCCCGGGTCACGACACCATACCGCTCCAGCCATTGCGCCGCGATCAGCGCCGCCAGTCCGCTCTCCTCCTGCTCCAGATGTCGAGTGGCTGATGATGACCGGTCGACGATGGACCAGCGGCCGGGCCACGGCGCGTCGCCTCCCTCGCGATCCGGCCGCTTCCACTTCGGCAACCGCCGGACATTTACGCGTCGCTGGACGATCGCGCGATTCGGCGTCGGGACGAAATCCGCCGGGAGCCAGCGCGCTGGGTCCTGCGCCCCCGGCTCGGGCTCGCCGAACAATGGCCGCCATCGGGCGACGCGAGTCAGCGCCTCGATGGAATCATTCGTGATCAGCCCCGCCACGACGAGCTCGCGAAGTGCGTCGCGCAACGCGTGCGGGCCGAGTGCGCTCATCTGCTGCAATTCGAAGAAGAACAGTGCGCCACGCTGGGAGAGCAGCTCGTGCACTCGGCTCGCACGTTCGCCGAGTTCCGGTGCGTCGACAGGAGCAAGCCAGGCGCGTTCGGTGCCCCGGCGCAGGAAACGCACCGCGCGAAGCTTGCTGGCTGCAGGCCGCTCGCCCTTCGAGACGCCGTCGGCCACCCAGACGATTTCGCCGCTGGCACTGAGCTGCGCCAGCAGGGAAGGGTGCATGTCTTCCACGCGTGCCGGGAGATACTCGTTCACGAATGACAGCGGATGTCGCGCGATGCCGTAGAGCTGTTCCATCGCCGCTCCCACATTGCCCGTGTCCCAACGCTGCGGCGGGAGCACATGCTGCCATCCCTGCACGAAGTGCGCGAAGGCCTCGAAGGGGACGGCCTCAACCTGTTTTCGCGCCGACGCCAGCGCGCGCCGCCGCGCCTGCTCGACCAAACGTCGCGAGCACCAGCGAATCGCAGTCTCATATCCAGGAAGAGCGAAGCGACCGCGAACCAGCACGCCACGCGTCGTCCAGTCGGACAGGCGGCGTTCAACCCAATCCGCGTCGAACGCATACCGTCGCGTGATGTCATCCACGGTAACCGGGCCGGCGAGCGCGAGGTACCGCGCGAGTATTTCCTTGCGGGCAACGCTTTCCGTCAGCGCGGCGCGCGCCAACGCGGGCGGCACTCCGGGGGGTATCTGCAAACCCGGAAACGCCGCGAGATAGCGTGGCAGCGATTCGACCAGCACAAGACGGGGCTCGCGTCCGCCCTGAACAGGCACATCGATCTGCACAATGCGACCGGATGCCTCGAGCTCGCGCACGGGTTCCCCGATCGCATCAGCGCTCACGCGCTCGGTCACGTCATCGCGCGTGAGGTCGCCCGCGCGATCGAGCAGGATGGACAGCTCATCGGCATCGCGTGCGCGACGTGACGGCTCCGTCCCGCGGCGCCGCGCGAGCGCATCGTGCAGCCCCTGTGCGAGATCCTCTTCGAGCTCGCCCGGGGTCCCCAACAAGTCCTCGAGCAGTGCGGTGTCGAGCGAGAGCAGCGCTGCCGCGCGCTCGGCACGCGGCGTGTCGTCCGCATACATCCAATCCATCACGAAGCCGAACTGGAGCGAGTGCGCCATCGGGGAAGGGCCTTGCGTGGCGATGGTGCGCAGCTCGATGCGCCCGGCCTCGAGATTGGCCAGCACGGCGCGCAGTGCGCTGAGGTCGAACGCATCCTGCAGCACATCGCGGTACGTCTCCACCACGATCGGGAACGACGGGTATTCGCGAACGGCTTCCAGGAGGTCCTGCGACTTGAGACGCTGCAGCCAGAGCGGCATCCGGCGGCGCGGGTTTCCACGCGGCAGCAGCAGTGCACGCCCCGCGTTCATACGGAACCGCGCACCAAAGAGCGAGGAATCGCCGACTTCGGAGGTCACCCGACGTGCCGCTTCGTCGGGCCCGAGCCCATGGAGCAGGTGCATCGGTGGGTCACGGTCGAGCTGCGAGAGGCGCAGCATGATCCCATCATCGGTGGTCTGCACCTGGACGTCGACGCGCAGCGTCTCGCGAAAACGCTGCGCGAGTGCCATCCCCCAGGGCGCGTTCACGCGGCCGCCGAATGGCGAGTGCAGGACGATCCGTGCACTCCCCACCTCATCCCGGAAGTGCTCGGCGACCAGCACCCGGTCGTCGGGGACGACGCCAGTCACCGCGCGCTGCTCGCGCGCGTACTCGACCAGCGATCGTGCCGTTGCCTCATCGCAGTCATAGTCGCGCTGAATCGCGTCGAGGTCCTTCGGACCATCGGCCGCGGCGAGTGATCGTCGCAACTCGCCAACCCGCGCGGTGAGGTGGGGCGAGCGCGCGCCGTACTCACCGTGCCAGAAGGGCATGCGCGCAGGCGCGCCCGGCGCGGGGATCACGATCACGCGGTCATGCTCGATGCTCTGCACGCGCCACGTGGTCGATCCCAGCTGGAAGACGTCGCCGGCGCGCGTTTCGTGCACGAACTCCTCGTCCAGCTCTCCCAGGCGGGTGCGATCCGGAAGGTTGACCGTGTACAGTCCGCGATCCGGAATCGTGCCGCCATTGGTGATTGCGACCATCCGCGACGCGCGCGTCGCGGTGAGCCGGTCGGTCGTCCGGTCCCACACCATGCGCGCATCCAGCTCCGCCGCGACATCGCTGGGATACTTCCCGGACAACATTCCCAGCACTTCGTCGAATGCCTCCCGCGAGAGGCGATGGTAGGGATACGCCTGGCGTACCAGCTCGAACAGCTCGGCGCTGGTCCAGTCCTCGACGGCGGTCGCTGCGACGATCACCTGGGCGAGCACGTCGAGCGCATTCTGCACGACGCGGGTCGGCTCGACGTCGCCGTCGCGCATCGCGCGGACGATCGCCAGCATCTCCATGCCGTCATCACGAAACGTGGGGACGAAGACCGACTTGCTCGTCGCGGCCAGCGAGTGACCCGCGCGCCCGACACGCTGCAGTCCGGAGGATACGCGCTTGGGAGACTGCAGCTGAAGCACGAGGTCGATCGTACCGATGTCGATTCCCAGCTCCAACGCGCTCGTGCTGATCAGCGCTCGCACGTCACCTGCCTTGAGCGATTTCTCGAGCATCAACCGGCGCTCGCGCGACAGCGAGCCATGGTAGGGCAGCGCCAACTCCTCGCCGGCGAGATGGTTGATGCGCGCCGCCATCTTCTCCGCCTGGGCGCGGTTGTTCACGAAGACGATGGTCGTGCGATTCGCACGAATGGCATCGAGCGCCAGCGGTGCGACCGAGGGCCAGATAGAGCCGCCCACGCGGCTCAGGTCTGCCACCGGCGACTGAACCCGCACCTCCATGCGCTTCACCAG
>DASPMP010000238.1:0-4675 GCA_035626995.1 Gemmatimonadaceae bacterium | reverse complement strand
TGGCGACAGCACCCGCCGTGGCGTGGATGCGCGGAGGACCGAAATCCGGAATCCGGTTTGGGTTCTTGCCAATTTCGTCGCGCAATCCTTCGAACTCTCCGCGTCGCACGTCTGCCAGGTTCTCACGATCGGGTCGCGTGGCCGCGCGTTCGTAGAGGAAGACCGGGATCTCGAGCTCCTTACCCACCCGTTCGCCGAGTGAGCGCGCGAGCATGATGCAGTCCTCCATCGTGCTCCCCTCGAGCGGGATGAAGGGGACGACATCGGCGGCACCCATGCGCGGATGTTCGCCCTGGTGCGTCGTGAGATCGATGTGCTCACGCGCGGCCTTGATGCCCGCGAACGCGGCAGCGACCGCGGTGTCCGCGGTTACCACGAGGGTGACAACCGTACGGTTATGCGAGTGATCGGAGGAGACGTCGAGGATGGTGACGCCTTTTACTGCGGCGATCGCATCGCGAATGCGCGCGACGACTTCGGGACGACGGCCTTCCGAGAAATTGGGGACGCACTCGACCATTTTCATTCGTGGGAAGCTAGGCGAAGAAAGAGGGAAGAGGGAAAAGGGACGAGGGAACAGAGAAAAAGAATCCGTTGCAGTTTCCCTATTCCCTATTCCCTCGTCCCCGTTCCCTCGTCCCTCAGCTGCGCAAGCAGCCATTGGTGCATGACGAGGTTGCCAGCGACGATGGGCCCGGCGCGAACTTCAGCGGGCTTGCCCTCCAGATCACTCACCACCCCGCCTGCCTCGCGGATGAGCAGAATTCCCGCAGCGACGTCCCACGGTGCAAGGCGATACTCCCAGAACGCGTCGAACCGGCCGCAGGCCACGTCGGCAAGATCGAGCGCGGCGGAGCCGGGACGGCGCAGTCCTGCGGTGGATTCCATGAGGCGCGGCAGCACGCCCATGTACGGCGCAATCCCCTCGCGGTGCTTGAACGGGAAGCCAGTTCCGATCAGGGCGCGAGATGGCTCGGTGATGGTCGAGACGCTGATCGGTTGTCCGTTGCGGCGCGCGCCGGCCCCACGCACGGCTGTAAACAGTTCACCGGTCGGCACGTTGAGTATCACTCCAGCCTCCTGCTGCCCGTCAACGAGGGCGGCAATGGACACCGCGTACCAGGGGAATCCATGAAGGAAGTTGGTGGTGCCGTCCAGCGGGTCCGCCACAAAGGTGAGCGCTCCCTGCGCGGCGTGCGGCGTGGACTCCTCGGCGATGAGGACCGCCTCCGGGTGGCGTTCGGCGATGGTCTCCGCGATTGCGCGTTCCGCGCCCCGGTCCACGTCGCTCACATAATCGGCGGGCCCCTTCGCTTCCCAGGTGATACTGCCCAGCTTTCCGGCAGCCTCCCTGATGATGGCCGACGCGCGCACGGCGGCGGCCACGCAGCTGGCGAGCAGCGCGCGGCCGTCCTGCCGCGCGCTTGCTTGCCCGTCATTTTCGGCACTCCTACCTTCACGAAATGTCACGGATTTTCAGCGGGATACAGCCGACGGGCGAGCTGCACATCGGGAACTACCTCGGCGCGGTGAAGAACTGGGTGCGTCTGCAACATCAGCACCTGTCCATCATCTGCATCGTGGACTATCACGCCATCACGGTTCCATATGATGCGGACGACCTGCGCGCGCGCCGTCGGGACATGGCGATCTCGCTGCTGGCGTCGGGAATTGACCCGAACGTCGCATATCTGTTCGCCCAGTCCACGGTGCGGGAACATACCGAGCTTGCGTGGATCTTCGCCAGCGTGACTCCGCTCGGGGAGCTCGAGCGGCAGACGCAATTCAAGGAGAAGTCCTCGCGCCAGGAGAGCGTGAACACGGGACTGCTGACGTATCCCGTCCTGCAGGCAGCGGACATCCTGCTGTACCACGCGGACAAGGTTCCCGTCGGTGAGGACCAGGTGCAGCATCTCGAGCTGTCACGCGTCGTGGCACGACGCTGGAATGCGCAGTTCGGCAGGGGTGAAGACTATTTCCCGGAGCCGCAGCCACTGTTGTCTCCCACGCCGCGCATCATGGGGCTCGATGGTGTATCGAAGATGTCGAAGTCACTCGGCAATACCGTTGGGTTGCTCGAGCCGTCCGATCAGGTCTGGGCAAAGCTGCGTCCCGCCGTGACGGATCCAAAGCGCGTGAAACGCACGGATCCCGGCACGCCCGAAGTGTGCAACATCTATCACCTGCACAAGGCTTTCAGCCCTCCAGCGACCGTCGAGCACGTCGCGATTCAGTGCAGCACAGCCGGCTGGGGATGTATCGATTGCAAGAAGGTGCTGCACGAGAACATGACCGCCGAACTTGTCCCCATTCAGGCACGCGCAAAGGAACTGCAGTCGAACCCGAAGCTCGTGCAGGACGCGCTGGACAGCGGGACTGAGAAGTGCGCGAAGATCGCCAAACAGACGTTGCGCGAGGTTCGCGATCGCATGGGGTTCGACTAGCGTCAGGCTCGCACGGTACGGCGCCGGATTCGGCACACGTTCTGCACTTTGACAGGGCAGGAGGAGGTGCCGAACGAATGCGGTATATACGGTCCATCGTGGCGCGGTTACGCGCATGGCGCATGAAGCGAAAGGGAATTGCAGACGGCCCGTCCCTGCTGCTTTCGTTCGGTCCCTCTATCCATCGCGATGTCACACCCAGTGGAGTGCGGGTGTACAGCTTGTGTGGCGGATGCGGCGCACGGCTGGAGTGCAGCGCAACCCTGTGTGAGGAATGTGCGCAGGGACCGCATACGACGATGTTCTAGGTAGGACAGGGAAAGGGGAACAGGGAAGAGGGAACAGGGAAGAGGGAAAGGCGAAGTACCAGGGAAAAGGGAAAAGGGAAAAGGGAAAAGGGAATAGGGTGAGGGAAGGGGAAAGGGGAATGGTGCCATGGGCGCTGTTCCCTTTTCCCTCTTCCCTCTTCCCTCAGCAGCGCACCAGATTTGCACATGACTCCTCTGTCGTCATCTGGGGCTGTCATGAAGCGAACAGGACCTGTAGGCATCATCACGCTCGTCTGTCTCACCTGCGGTAACGAACACTTCTACGAACACTCCCTCCCGCCGTCCGTGACGTGCGAGAAGTGCGGCGGCACCGTCTTTCGCCAGTTTGCCACCCCCACTGAGCCTGACGAAGCAACCATCGCGCAGCTCGAGGAACAGGCGCGCAGCATTGCGCTCGACGACGAATCGCCGGACACGGCGATGGGCGACGTCCGGGACCTCGACGCCAGATAGCGACGGTCGTTTCGGCAGGCAGGAGTAGCACATCCTCCTCCTCGCCGCCGCCGCGCTTCGGGACTTCGCGGAAATCGTCGGGACCTTCCGTCTCGACCTCTTGCTCAAGCTCATCCTCGCCGTCGTGCTCGGCGGGGCAATCGGACTGGAGCGCGAAATCGCCGGCAAGCCTGCCGGCCTGCGAACGAACATCCTCATCTGCATGGGCGCCGCGCTCCTGACCGACGTCTCCATCGGAATCGTGAGCAATTCCGACGGCACGCGCCTCGGTGACCCGTCGCGGCTTGCCGCACAGATCGTCACCGGTATCGGCTTTCTTGGCGCCGGGACGATCATGCAGGCCCGCGGCACCATCACGGGACTGACGTCGGCCGCAACGATCTGGGTCGTGGCCGCCATCGGCATCACCATCGGAGCGGGCCACTACCTCGAGGCCGCGGGCGCGGGAGTGCTGGTAACGCTCGTCCTCGCCGGACTGGGCAACATCGAGCATCGGCTGCGCCGCGCCAGACGCGTGCTCAGCGCGACGGTGAGAGCGAAACCCGGCTATCCCTTCGAGGAGCTCGAGACGATGCTGTCGGCGAGCGGAATCACGATCATCGGGTCGCGGATGTTCGACCACGCGGAGGATCGTGTCTTCGAGCTGAAGCTCTCCGGTCCAGCGCGGCAGTACGACGTGGTCACCGAGAAGATGCTGGTCAGCCAGGAGATTCTCTCCGTCAACATCGGCTGACGTGGCTGCAGATCGCCTGCTCGTCGTCGACCTGGCCGCACGATCGAAGAACTGGGCGCTGACGGCGGACGGGGAACGCACGATTCTCGACGCGACGCCGCCAGGTTGGCGCGTCCACGTCGTGCGCGCACTGACCAGTTCCGATGGAGACGGTCCACCCAGGCCGAGCGACGAATCGATGGAAGCCGTCCGCGATGCTGAGGCGTATTTCGGCTTCGGAATTCCTCGTCTGCTGTTCCTCGAGAACCGCCGCCTGCACTGGGTACACTCTGCCGCCGCAGGAGTGGGGAGCGCCTTGTATCCGGAGATGGTCGAGAGCGACGTCCTGCTCAGCAACTCTGCCGGCGTCCACGCCATTCCCATCGCGGAATACGTCGTTGCGGGAATCCTCTATTTCTTTCGCGGGCTGGATATCGCAGCGGCCCAGCAACGCGAGTCGCGCTGGGACAAGCAGCTGTTCGTCGCCGACAATTCACCCGTGCGCGAAGTCTCTGGCGCGCGGATTCTTGTCGTCGGGGCTGGCGGCATCGGCACCGAGTGCGCCACCCGGCTCACCGGCCTCGGCGCGCGGTGCGTAGGAATCCGGCGTCGGCCTGAGCTGGGAGTTCCGGACGGGTTTGAGGGCGTCGCAGGACCCGACGCAATCGACGCGGAGTTGGCGCTCGCAGATGTCGTCATCCTGGCGGCTCCCCTGACGAAGGAGAGCAGCGGCCTCC
>DASPMP010000237.1:0-13535 GCA_035626995.1 Gemmatimonadaceae bacterium | reverse complement strand
TATCTGCGCATCGCGGATGAACTGTACCTCAAGCGCCTGGTGGTCGGTGGCTTCGACCGCGTGTACGAGATCGGTCATGATTTCAGGAACGAGGGGATCGACCGGACGCACAACCCCGAGTTCACCATGCTCGAGTTCTACCAGGCTTACGCGGACTACGAGGACATGATGGGCGCGGTGGAGCAGCTCATCACCGGCGCAGCGAAGGCGGTGGCGGCGGACCCCGCGCTCAGCCCGCGGGTACCAGCGCTCACACCTCCATTCAAGCGGGTGAAGTGGCTGGATTCCCTGAATTCGGCGCTGGGCACCGATGCTCTGGCTCAATCCGACAGCTGGCTGCGCACCGCGGCCGAGGACCACGGTGTGGCGAATGCTGGCGCGTTGGCCCGTGGAAAGCTCCTGGACGAGATCTTCCAGGCGCTGGTCGAGCGTCGGCTGCACGAGCCCACGTTCGTCGTCGACTATCCCGTGGAGTTGTCACCACTGGCCAAGCCGAAGCGAGGCAATCCGGCCCTGACGGAACGGTTTGAGTTGTTCGTGGGCGGCCGGGAGCTGGCGAACGCGTTCAGCGAGCTGAACGATCCGCTCGATCAGCGGAAGCGCCTGGAGGCATCGGCGCGGCTGCGTGCGGCCGGCGACGACGAGGCCAGTGGCGTGGATGAGGATTACCTGCGCGCCATGGAATACGGCATGCCACCCATGGGAGGGGTCGGCATTGGCATCGACCGCCTTTACATGTTCCTCACGGACACCAGCAACATCCGCGACGTCATCCTGTTTCCGACGCTGCGACCGGAGGGGAAGAGCGACGGCACTCCCGGCGCGGCGGACGATCACCCGGGTAGCGAATGAGTCGCCTCGAGCTGCACATCGCCTGGCGATACCTGCGGAGCCGACGGGGCTCGAAGCTGCTGTCGCTGATCAGCACGATCGCGATCGGCGGCGTCATTGTGGGCGTCAGCGCGCTCATCGTGATCATTGGCGTCATGAATGGGTTGCAGAAGGACCTCCGTGAAAAAATTCTCATCGGCAGCCCTGACGTGCGCGTGCTCACCTACGGCGAAGACCTCGCGATGGCGGGTTGGGATTCGGTCGTAAATGTCGTCGCCTCGATCGAGGGAGTGACGGCGGCGGCGCCGTTCGTCCACACCCAGGCGGGCGTCAGCAAGAATTCGAACTACGCCGAAGGCGCCTATGTGATGGGAATTGTGCCGCAGGCACCCGGCATGAATCCCGTGACATCCATTCGCGGCACGGCGATCGGGGGCGACTTCACCTTCCGTGACGTGAACGGCACGACGAATGGTGTCGTGCTGGGCAGCCGGCTCGCGCAGCGCCTCAATGTCATCGTCTCGGATTCGGTGACGCTAATGTCGTTGGGGAGCGCGCGCGTGAGTCCCGTGACAGGCATGCCGACGCCAAACATCAGGCGGTACGAAGTGACCGGCATTTTTGAGACCGGGATGTACGAGTATGACAACGCGTACGTGATCATGTCACTCGCGGCAGCGCAGGACCTGGCGCAGCTGGGCGGGAAAGTGACCGGCATCGAGGTGAAGACGGTTGATCGATGGCAGGCACCGAAGGTCGCGCGCCTGCTCGCCGACTCGCTCGGATTTCCGTATCGCACCGAGGACTGGCAGCAGCAGAATTCGTCGCTGTTCCAGGCGCTCAAGCTGGAGAAGCTCGGCATGACCGTGATCCTGCTGCTGATCGTGATCGTAGCGGCGTTCAACATCGTGAGCACACTCACGATGGTGGTCACGGACAAGACGCGCGAAATCGGCATCCTGAAGACCATGGGAATGTCCGCGCGATCCATCCGGTCGATCTTCTTCACGCAGGGTCTCGTGATCGGACTCGTCGGAACGCTGTCGGGACTGGTGCTGGGTCTCATCGCGGCCATTGCGGTGGATCGATACCGCCTGATCCCGCTGGATCCGGCCGTATATTTCATCGATCATCTTCCGATCGAGACGCGCGTGCTCGACGTCGCGCTCATCGTGCTCGCCAGTCTCGCGATCGCGGCCCTCGCGACGCTGTACCCGGCGCGTCAGGCCGCGCGGCTTTATCCCGTTGAGGCGATTCGACACGAATGACGGTGCTGCAGGGGATCGACTTGTCGAAGGTGTTCGTTGGCGGCGATGGCGGCTTGCTGACGGTGCTCGACCGCGTCTCGCTCGAGGTCCAGCAGGGTGAGATGGTCGCCGTCGTCGGCTCGAGCGGCGCCGGGAAGAGCACGCTGCTGCATGTCCTCGGTGCATTGGACCAGCCGTCCCGGGGGCGCGTGATCATCGGCGGGGTCTCACTCGACGGCCTCAATGACCAGGCGTTGGCCACCCTGCGGAATCGAAAAGTCGGATTCGTCTTTCAGTTTCACCACCTGCTGCGTGAGTTCAGCGCGCAGGAAAACGTGGCGATCCCGCTGCGAATCGCCGGCTGGGAGACCGCGGTCGCGGAGCACCGGGCGGCTGAGCTGCTCGAACGGGTCGGGCTGGGCGCGCGTATGACGCATCGTCCGTCCCAGCTGTCCGGCGGCGAGCAACAGCGCACGGCGGTGGCACGGGCATTGGCGCTCGATCCGGCCATCCTGCTGGCAGACGAACCGTCGGGAAATCTCGATCACGCCAATGCGGAGCGGTTGCACGCGTTGTTCGAGGAGTTGTCGCGGGACCTGGAAATCGCGATGGTGATCGTGACGCACAACCGCTCACTCGCTGCCCGCGCCGATCGCATCATGCTGCTCGAGGATGGGAAGCTGCAGGACGTCTCCAATGTGGAGGCGTTGCCCTGATGCTGTGCGACAACTGTGGAGAACGCGATGCGGCGGTGCACCTCACCACCATCGTCAACAACGAAGTAAAGCAACAGCATCTCTGCGAACGCTGCGCGGCTGAGCGCGGAGTCGAAACGACCGTGTCCGTCCCCAAGCACCCGCTTGGCGCGTTGCTCCAGGCGGCGCAGCAACAGCTGGCTGTGCCGAGCACGGAAGCTGGTCGCTGTACCTTCTGCGGTTCGACGATGAACGACTTTCGGACGACGGGCCGGTGGGGGTGCGCGCGCTGCTATGCCACCTTCGAGGCCAGCATGCGTGAGCTCCTGCGACGGGTGCACGGCAACGCGCGGCATGTGGGCGAGACCTACTTGCCGCCGCAACCGGAGCTCGATGAAAACGCCACCATTCTCGGCGAGCTGAAAGAGCGACTGCGGCGGGCGATCGAAACGGAACAGTTCGAGCTGGCGGCTGACCTGCGGGACCGCATCCGGGTGATGGAGTGAATCGCGACATGCGACACGCGGCAGGCAGCACGCGGAGGCTTCGATGATCGATCTGTCGTTGCTCCCGGACGGCGGTGTGCGGTGGCTGGATGCGTCCGGGCCGCACGGAGACATCGTGCTGTCCACGCGCATTCGCCTGGCCCGTAACATCGAGGGCTATGCGTTCACGGGTCGGGCGCGGGACGGAGAGCGACTGAGGGTCCTGGCGCAGGTGCGGCAGACATTGCCGGGGATCGATTCACTGGGTGAACACGTGGTGTTCCGGGTGGACGAGCTCACGCCGGTAGACCGGGCGCTGCTGCACGAACGACATCTCGTCTCGAAGGAACTCGCCGGACTGGACGTGCAGCATCCGTTGCGGACGGGCGCGGCGGTTGTCCTCGGGGACAGAGTGGGCGTCATGGTCAACGAAGAGGACCATTTGCGCCTTCAGGCGCTCCAATCCGGGTTCGCGCTGCAACAAGCGTATGCGTCAATCGAGAAGCTCGACCATGCGCTCGGGCGCAGGCTGCCGTACTCCTTCCACCCGGAGTTCGGCTACCTCACCGCGTGTCCCACGAATGTGGGTACAGGGCTTCGCGCATCGGTCCTGATTCATCTGCCCGGCCTGGTGTTAACCAAGGAAATCACCAAGGTGCTGGCCGGCCTGCAGCAGATGGGACTCACCTATCGCGGGTTGTACGGCGAGGGGAGCGAGGTGGTGGGCAATTTTTTCCAGATCTCCAACCAGACGACATTGGGGAGCGGAGAAGAGGAACTGCTGGACAAACTGTCCGGTGTCGTGGCCCACGTGATCGATCGCGAGGAAGAAGCGAGAAAAGTATTGCTCCGCGATGCTGGCTATATTATTGAAGACAAGCTCTGGCGCGCGTACGGAACGTTGCGATACGCACGCAGCCTCACGTTCGACGAGGCGATGAATTATCTGAGCGGTGTTCGACTCGCGGTCGGGCTGAAACTGATCGACGGCCTGAGTGTATATACCCTCAACAAGCTCCTGATCTTCTCGCAGGCGGCGCACCTGGCATACGCCGAGGGACGCACGCTCTCCGAGAGCGATACCAACCTGGCGCGCGCACGGTACGTGCGTACCACTCTGGAGAGGGAGTCGGGTTCGGTCGGGTAACTGCAAGTCGATCCCGAACTTGAGGGCACCATGAACGGCTACAACTTCACGGAGCGAGTCCGGAAAGTACTCGCAATGGCGCGGGAGGAGGCGGCCCGCCTCCATCACGAATATGTCGGGACGGAGCACATCCTTCTCGGCCTGATTCGTGAGGGCGAGGGGGTCGCGGCGACCGTCCTGCAGAACCTCAACGTCGAGCTGGACGAGATCCAGCAGAAGATCGAGGAGACGGTCAAGAAGGGCAAAGCCGCCCAGGCGACCGGCCCGGACCTGCCGTACACCTCGCGCGCGAAGAAAGTGCTCGAGCTGGCGATGAGCGAAGCCCGGGAGCTTGGCCACAGCTATGTGGGCACCGAGCACTTGCTGCTTGGGTTATTGCGCGAAGAGAAGGGAATCGCCGCACAGGTACTTACCGACGCCGGCGTGAACCTCGAGGCTGCCCGGAGCGAGACGCTGCGCATCCTGGGCACTGACGTGCAACAGCAGGCTGGCGGCGCCGGAACGGCGCAGCCCACAGGCGCCCCGCAAGCGACGCCGCAAAAAGGCGAGAAGAAGTCGAAGACGCCGGCACTCGACCACTTCTGCCGCGACCTGACACAGCTCGCAGCGGAGGGCCAGCTCGACCCGACCATCGGGCGCGCCAAGGAAATCGAGCGGGTCATGGAAGTGCTCACGCGGCGCAAGAAGAACAATCCCGTCCTGATCGGCGAGCCGGGGGTGGGGAAAACCGCCATTGTCGAAGGGCTGGCTCAGCTCATCGCGAACGGGGAATGCCCAGAGTCGCTGCGCGACCACCGGGTGCTCTCGCTCGACATGGCTGCGGTCATTGCCGGCACGAAGTACCGCGGTCAGTTCGAGGAGCGCCTGAAGGCCGTGATGAACGAGATCGCGCAGAACAAGAACATCATCCTGTTCATTGATGAGCTGCACACGCTCGTCGGCGCGGGTGCTGCCGAAGGCGCCATCGACGCATCCAACATGCTGAAACCCGCCCTGGCGAGGGGCGAGTTGCAGTGCGTGGGCGCAAGCACGCTGAACGAGTACCGCAAGTACATCGAGAAAGACGGTGCGCTGGAGCGGCGCTTCCAGACGGTCATCGTCGATCCGCCGTCCATCGATGAGACCGTGGAGATCCTCAAGGGACTTCGGAAGAAGTACGAGGAGCACCACAAGGTGCTGATTCCCGACGAGACGCTGCTCTCAGCGGCAAAGTTGTCGGAACGCTACATCACCGACCGCTTCCTGCCCGACAAAGCCATCGATGTCATCGATGAGGCGGGTGCGCGCGCCCGGCTTGCGGCGCAGGCGCCGCCGCCGGAAGTCGCATCGCTGAAGGGAGACCTCGAGAAGGTCAACGGCGAGAAGGAAGCGGCCGTGCGCGACCAGAACTTCGAGCGGGCAGCGTCGCTGCGCGACAAGGAGCGCGAGCTGCAGGGCGACATTCGCAAGAAGCAGGAGGAATGGGAGAAACGGCGCCAGTCGCATCGCCCGGAACTCGGCGAGGAGGAGATTGCCTTCATCGTCAGTCGCTGGACCGGTATCCCGGTCACGCGCCTGCAGGAAGCGGAAACCTCACGGCTGCTGCGGATGGAAGAGGAAATCCACAATACCGTGATCGGGCAGGAAGAAGCCATCAGGGCGATCGCGCGGTCCATCCGGCGCAGTCGCGCCGGTCTCAAGGACCCGCGGCGTCCCATCGGCTCGTTCATCTTCAGCGGCCCAACCGGCGTCGGAAAGACGGAACTGGCGCGCGCCCTGGCCAAGTTCCTGTTCGCGGACGAATCCGCGCTCATTCGCGTGGACATGAGCGAATACATGGAGAAATTCTCCGTGTCACGGCTCATCGGCGCGCCCCCGGGCTATGTCGGGTACGAGGATTCCGGGACGCTGACGAAGGCCGTGCGCCGGAAGCCGTACAGCGTCATCCTGCTCGACGAAATCGAGAAGGCGCACCCGGATGTCTTCAACATCCTGCTGCAGGTGCTGGACGAAGGGCACCTGACGGACAACTACGGCCGCGTCATCGATTTCAAGAACACGGTCGTGATCATGACGTCGAACGTCGGCGCCAGGGATATCACCAAGAACAAGACCCTCGGGTTCAACGCCGGTGATTCACGGATGACCTTCGAGCGGATGTCGGAAAAGGTGAAGGAGGAATTGAAGAACGTGTTCAATCCGGAATTCCTGAACCGGGTCGACGATGCCATCGTCTTCCACCCGCTCGACCGGACTCACATCGCGTCGATCGTGCAGATCCTGCTGAAGGACGTCCGCAAGCGCCTGGCCGAGGAAGAGCTTACCCTCACCCTCACCGATGCTGGCGTCGACTTCCTGGTCAAGCACGGATACGACGAAGCCTATGGAGCCCGACCGTTGCGCCGGGCCATCCAGCGCTACATCGAGGATCCGCTCTCTGAGAAGATCCTGCTGGGCGAATTCTCGAAGGGCGACGAAGTCGAGGTGGATGTCGCTCCGGACGGCGCGCGACTCGAATTTCGCGTGCTGACCAGCGCAGCAAACAAGGCATAATCGGGCGAATTGCTGCAACGGCCGGCAGGAAGCCTCCTGCCGGCCGTTGCCGTTTCCCGAACCACCTCGCCCCCGGAAAAGTCACGTCTGGTGAGGTGTCGGCACGGCCCGATGGCTGCGCAACTCAGCTGCATTTCGCGTGTATATTTGTGGCAATGTTAAGAGCAGCAACGATTTCCGCCGCCTTGATTGCGGTGGCAACGTCCCTTGGCGCCCAGGATCCCGGCGCGGCGGGGGCAGCCGGCGCCTGCGCGCGCCCCGATAGCATCGCGTTCCGTGGCAATTCGCGCGTGTCGGAAACCGCGTTGCGGGCCGATATCACGATCGTTCCCGGAACGCCGTTCAATTACCGCACGCTCCAGCGCGCGATCAAGAACCTGTATGCGACGGCCCAGTTCGAGGACGTTCAGGTCAAGTGTGAGCTCATGGGCGGCCGAACCGTCATCGCCTTCGAGGTCAAAGAGCGTCCGTTGCTTGGCGAACTGGACGTCCGCGGTCCTGAGGCCGTGGCCCTTGGAACCATCCGTGATCAGGTAGACCTGCTCGTCGGCCGCCCCATCGATCCCGCACAGATCGCGCGGGTCATCGCGCGAATCGATTCCGTGTATCAGACGAAGGGGTTCTATCTCGCCGAAACGCGCGTGGATACAACTCAGGGAGCGAACGGAACAAAGCTGACCTTTATCGTGGACGAGGGAAACCGGCTCGCGGTCTCCGGGGTCCAGATCGGCGGGAATTCACGGATCAGCGACACGGAGCTCGTGAGCGACATGCTCACCAAGCCGGAAGGATTCCTCTGGTGGCGGAAAGGCGAGTTCGACGACAATAAGTTCGCCGCTGACCTGACAGAACGCATTCCGCAGACGTACGGCCGCCACGGTTTCATCGACATGCAGGTCGTGCGCGACACGATGATCATCGATCGCGCGGTCGGCAAAGCGCTGGTCGACGTGACAGTGGTCGAGGGACCGCAGTACGTGGTTGGTTCGTTCGAAATCAACGGTGCACGGCGGTTCTCGAACGATGAGCTCCGCCGGTTCTACCCATTTACCGAGACGGGCCGGACCCTTCGGGAGACCATGAGCGGTCTCACCGGGATCATCAAGCGGCAGGGAACGAAGGATCCCGACAACGTCTTCGATGCGCAACGCTGGGCCGAGGCGACTCGGCAGGTCCAGGATGCGTATCTGAACGAAGGTTACATCTACGCCGAAGTCCGTCCGGTGATCGAGCGGCTCAAGGTCGGAGCCGACTCGGTGCCCACCGTGAATCTTCGATGGGACATTGAGGAGCGCACACCGGCGATCGTGAACCGGGTCGACATTCTTGGCAACGACGTCACGGTCGAGTCATGCATCCGCGACCAGATTCTCGTGCTCCCGGGCGACGTGTTCAATCGCGATGCCCTCATGCGGAGCTACCAGGGGATTTCGCAGATGGGGTTCTTCGAGAATCCCGTTCCGGAGCCTGATACGCGGCGCGCGAACGACCAGGGTGACATCGACATCATCTTCCGCGTGCAGGAGCGGAAGACAGGCAACGTGAACTTTGGCGCGTCGGTCGGGCAGGGCACCGGCGTCGGCGGCTTCATCGGCTTCGACCAGCCAAACCTGTTCGGTCGGTGCAAGCGCGGCTCCCTGCAGTGGCAGTTTGGCCGGTACATCAACGATTTCAATCTCTCGTATACCGATCCGCGTATTCGCGAGTCGCGCATCTCCGGCACGGTGACCGCCTACCATACGCGGTCGCGCTTCACTGTCGGTGATCTCGGCCGTCAGACGCGTGCCGGCGGCCAGATTCGGTTCGGCTTCCCGGTGCCGGGATCGCGCTGGACGCGCCTGTTCCTCGACTACGGCGGGGAGACGGTGAAGTACGGCGATGAAGGGCTCACGTCCACCATCAGTTGTGGCGCGGGACGGAGCTGTTTCCGGTCGAGCGTGGGCATGACCATCGATCGCGATACGCGCATCGACATGCCATTCCCAAGCGGCGGTGCGCACCAGTCCCTGAACGCGCAGTTCAACGGCGGTCCGCTTGGCGGCACGGCGGCGTACCAGCGTTATACGGGCGAGCTGCGTGGCTACACCACGCTGGCGCGGATCGGCGGCACCCGTCCGGGAACGCAGGCGATGAAGATCGTGACCGGCTTGACCACCAAGGCCGGAGCCCTGTTCGGAGATCCGGGCCCATTCTTCATCTACCAGCAGTTCGCGCTGGGCGGTGTGCAGTACGGAGAAATGCTGCGCGGCTATGAGGAATTCTCGATCACACCGCTGGGCTACCTGGGTGGAACGACACAATTCCGGGCCCAGGAGGAATCGTTCGGCAGCGCATTCCTCACCACGTCCGCGGAGCTGGGACTTCGGGTGAGTCAGCAACTGTACATTTCCTCCTTCTTCGACGCGGGCAACGTCTGGGCACGCGCCCGCGATTTCAATCCGAGCCGGCTGTTCCGCGGCGCGGGCTTCGGGGCATCGCTGGTCACGCCGCTGGGACCACTGGGTCTCGATATGGGGTATGGCTTCGACCGCCTCGATTCCGAGGGCCGCAGGGCTCCGGGATGGCAGGTGCACTTCAAATTCGGTCAGTTCTTCTAATCGGAGTTATTTGCATGCGTTTGTTCATTCGTTCGGCGGCGATTGTCGCCACCATGCTTGCCGCTGGCGGCAGCACGCTCGCGGCGCAGCAGGCGCCCGTTCGCATTGCCTACGTGAACCCGCAGGCGTTATTCGACAATGCCCCGGGTCGTGCCGCGGCGGAGTCGCTTTTCACGCGGGAAACCGCAGGGTATCGCGCGGAGCTCAGCAAGATGAGCGACGCCCTGACGCAGATGGTGGGGGCGTATCAGCGCGAGGAAGCACGGCTCACCGCAGCGCAGAAGGAAACGCGGCAGCGCGCCATCGCCGCCAAGGAAGACAGCCTTCGCGGTCGCCAGCAGCAGCTCGAGCAGCAGGCGTCGCAGCGTCAGAGTGAACTGATGGCGCCGATCATGGAATCCGTGCGCAAGGTGCTGGAAGACATTCGCGTCGAAGACGGCTACGCGATCATCCTGAGCAGTGAGCCGGGCTCCTCCCCGATTCTGGCCGCGGACAAGAACCTCGACATTACCGAGCGCGTCGTTGCGCGACTGAAGACGGTTCAGGCGACGCGTGCCTCGACGCCGGCGACGCAGGCACGCCCGACGGGCGCACCAACGGCGTCGCCGGCTGGAGTGACACGTCCGCGTCCACCGGAGCGGTGAACACGCGGCAGTCCAGCGAACAACATTCCGGCGGTGAGGGCGGCAGCGTTCTCACCGCCTCTGCTATTGCACAACTCACCGGCGGCGCCCTCGAGGGTGACGGCGATGCGCGCGTCACCAGCGTCGCGTCCCTCGATCGGGCGCGGGAAGGGCAGCTGTCTTTCTGTGCGTCGTCGAAGTACGCCACGCTTCTCGCGGAGACGGCGGCCTCGATCGTCCTCATCACGCCGGACGTCGCGAAATCGCCAAGCCGGGCGCCCGCCCGCATTATCGTGGACAAACCGCACGACTCCCTCCTGGCCTTGCTGCCACGGCTGTATGTCACGCCCGTGCGCACCCCCGGGGTTCATCCCAGCGCGATCCTTGGACGCGGCGTGCGTCTTGGCGCGGACGTGAGCATTGGACCGCTCGTCAGCCTGGGCGCCGGAGCGCAGGTCGGCGACCGCGTCGTGATCGAGGCCGGCGTGTCGGTAGCAGACAATGTCCTGATCGGCGACGAATCGCATCTCAACAGCGGTGTCCGGGTCTACGCCAACTCGCAGATCGGCCGTCGGGTCATCCTGCACTCGAACGTCGTCGTGGGGTCCGACGGGTTCGGATATGTCTGGAAAGGCAACCGCCATGAGAAGATTCCGCATGTCGGGCGCTGCATCATCGAAGATGACGTGGAAATTGGTGCAGGCACCACGATCGATCGTGGCAGCATAGACGACACCGTCATTGGCGCGGGCACCAAGATCGACAACCTCGTCATGATCGCGCACAATGTGCGCATCGGCCGGCTCTGCATGGTCGCCGCGCAGGCAGGCATTGCCGGCTCGATGCGCATCGGAGACGGCGTCGTGATCGGCGGCCAAGCCGGTTTCCACGGGCATCGCACCATCGGGAAGGGTGCCCGGATCGCCGCACAATCCGGCGTGTTCGGTGACGTTCCGCCCGGCGAAACGTGGTCCGGTTATCCGGCGCGACCACACCGCGAATCGCTCCGGGCGCAGGCCGCGTTGTTCCGGCTCACCGCGATGATGAAAGGCATCGAGCGGATCCTCGGCGTGAACGGCGGGACGCGCGGCACAGTGGACGACGACCGGTGAGCCGTCAGACGATCGGGGGAACAGCCACTGTCGAGGGCATCGGGTTGCATCTCGGCGTCGACTGCCATTTGACCTTCCGACCGGCCCCGAGTGGGAGTGGAATCCGCTTCAAGCGAACCGACCTGCCCGGCGCTCCTGTCATTCCCGCGCACGTGGATGTTGCGGTGCTGACGGATCGGCGCACGCAACTCGGGGAAGACCCTGTGTCGGTACACACGGTCGAGCACGTCCTGGCCGCTGTCGGTGCGCTGGAAATCGATGATCTCATGATCGAGATGAGCGGACCAGAACCTCCGATTGCGGATGGCAGCGCGCGCCCGTTTGTCGAAGCGCTGCGCGGCGCCGGCCTTGCGCGCAACGCAGGAGCCGTGGCGTATCTCGAGCTTACAGCGCCAGTCCGTGTGACCGACGGCGCCGCGGAGTACGAGGCCTTTCCGGCGAAGAATCTCGAGCTGGACGTGACGATCGAGTTTCCGCATCAGGCGATCGGTCGCCAGACAGGGATGTATCGTATCACCCCCGACCGCTTCGCGGACGAGCTTGCGCCTGCTCGTACCTTCGGATTCATGCATGAAGTCGAAGCGCTCCGGGCGATGGGGTTGATCAAGGGCGCCTCGACCCAGAATGCCGTGGTGCTGGACGAGTCGGGCGTCATTGACACATCGTTGCGGTGGCCGGACGAATTCGTGCGACACAAGGCGATGGATTGTGTGGGCGACCTGACACTGGCGGGCGCACGCGTGCGCGCGCGGATCGTCGCGCGGCGGCCGAGCCACCGTGGGACGGTGCAACTGGTGCGCGCAATGCGCGCCTCAATATCGAGAGGAACGACTGTGCCCGAGCTGGGAATCGAAGACATCATGAAGGTTCTGCCGCACCGGTATCCCTTCCTCCTCGTGGATCGCGTGACGGAGCTGGAGCCGGGGAAGCGCGTGGTGGGCATCAAGAACGTGACCATCAACGAGCCTTTCTTTCAGGGGCATTTCCCAGGGCATCCCATCATGCCGGGGGTGCTCATCATTGAGGCGATGGCGCAGGTGGGGGGTATGTTGCTGCTTGGCGCGATCGAAGACCCATCCAGCAAGGTGGTGTACTTCACGTCGCTGAACGACGTCAAATGGCGCCGCCCCGTGAGGCCCGGCGACCAGCTGCGCTTCGAGCTCGACCTGCTGCAGGTGCGCGGAATGATGTGCAAGATGAAAGGCGTCGCCAAAGTGGACGGAGAGGTGGTCGCCGAAGCGGAAATGGGCGCCATGGTGCGCGACCGATGAGTGCTCAGATCCATTCGACCGCGATCGTCTCACCAAAGGCCGAGATTGCGCCGGATGTGATCATCGGTCCGTTCGCGGTCGTGGGCGACGGGTGCGTGATCGCCGAGGGGTGCACCGTCGGGCCGCACGCCGTGCTCGAGCGCAATGTGCTGCTGAGCCGCAACGTGAAGATCGGCGTCGGTTCCGTGCTTGGCGGTGATCCGCAGGATCTCAAGTTCAAGGGCGAGGAAACGACCGTGGAAATCGGCGAAGGCAGCACGATCCGGGAATATTCCACGATCAACCGCGGCACCGTGCAGTCGATGAAGACGAGCGTCGGTCGTGGGTGCTTCATCATGTCGTATGTGCACCTGGCGCACGACTGCCACATCGGCGACGGCGTGATCATTTCGAATGCGACGCAACTCGCAGGTCACGTCACCGTCGAAGAGAAGGCCATTCTGTCCGGCGTGTCCGCCGTGCATCAGTTTGCCCTCATCGGGCGCTACAGCTTCATTGGGGGCTGTTCCCGGGTTGCCAAGGACGTTCCGCCATACGTCAAAGCCGTGGGAAATCCCGTCAAGCTCTATGGCCTCAATACGGTGGGGTTGCAACGGAACGGCTTCTCCGAGGACGTGATCAAGGAGCTCAAGCGTGCGTACCGATTGTTCTTCAAGTCGGAGCTCAACGTGTCGCAGGCCCGGGAGCGCGCCCAGACCGAGCTGAAGCAGATTCCAGAAGTCGAGGAATTCCTGCGATTTTTCGAGCGCAGCGATCGCGGAGTCGTCATCTGACCGTACGCATTGGAGTCGTCGGCGCCGGCGCACTGGGCTATCATCATGTGCGGCTGTTGCGCCAACACGCCCCGGCCAATTTCGTGGGGTTCTACGACGCGAACGCCGAGCAGCGCATGCGCGTCGCCGGTGAGCTTGGCGCGCGACCATTCGACTCACTCGGTGGATTGCTCGATGCCGTGCAGGCCGCCGTCATCGTGGTGCCCACAAGACTGCATTACG